>DASWDC010000268.1:0-7667 GCA_036395655.1 Actinomycetota bacterium
TGGCCTATCCCGGCCCGGGCGAGCGGGTCGCCCGCCTGGAGGAGACCCTCAAGCTGCTGCGGGCCCTGCTCGCCGACGCCGAGGCCCCGACCTCGTTCGAGGGCCGCTTCTACCACACCCACGACGCCCCGGTGATCCCCGGCCCGGTGCAGCAGCCCTGGCCGCCGCTGTGGGTCGGCGGGCGGGGCGACCGCATGCTCGGCGTGACCGCCCGCGCCGCCGACGGCTGGAATTACTGCTGGTCGGCCACCCCGGAGCAGTACGGTGAGCGTCTGGAGGTCCTGGCCAGGGCCTGCGCCCGCGCGGGACGGCCGTTCGGTGCGGTACGCCGCAGCCTCGGCCTCTCCACCCTGGTCGGCCGCGACCCCGACGACCTGGTGGCGCGCTGGCGCCGCCTGCGGGCATGGGCGCCCGGCGGCGCGCTCGATACGGTCGAGCTGGCCGACTGGGCGGCCTCGCGCCTGGTCGGCACCCCCGATGAAGTCGTCGCCCAGTTGCGCGGCTGGCAGGCGCGCGGTATCGAGCAGGTGATCTGCTCCTTCGCGAACGTCCCCTTCGCCATCTTCGAGGACGACCAGCTCGACCTGGTCGCCGAGCTGGTCCTGCCCAAGCTGTAGGCACCTCTCAGTCAGAAGCGGACGGCGAGCAGCTCGAAGCTGATCGTCACCGGGACCGGCGCGTCCAGGTCCACGCCGCTGGCTTCGATCTCGGCGCACAGCGGCCCAAGGCTCGCCTGCCACGCCGCGTCGCCGACCAGCCAGGTGTCGGAGAAGAGCCGCTGCTCCATGAGGCGCAGGCTCTCGCCCCAGGTCTCGTCCACCTGCCAGGCGACCGGCGGCAGCTCCTCGGCCTGGCCGCCGAGGTCGGTGATCGCCGCGGCGACCTCCTCGGGGGTCTGGACGCCGGGTCGCTTGGGGTGCCCGCCGAGGCCTTCGACCAGCGCCCGCCAGCGCCGTCGAGTCTCCCGCCAGGGGCCGCCGCCGTGCGACACGCTGCCGCGCTTGCCCATCAGCAGCACCCCGCCAGGGGCGAGCACCCTCCGGGCTTCGGCCAGGACCTGCCGCCACGCGGGGATCAGGTGCAGCACGTGGACCTCGACGACCGCGCCCACGCCGCCGTCGCGGACCGGCAGGCGGCTGACGTCGCCCCGCAGCAGCGGCGGGCGCGGGAGGCCGGCCGCCGCCGCGTTGGCGCGGTAGCGCTCCAGCATCGGGAGCGACAGGTCCACCCCGAACACGGTGCGCCCGCGCCGCTGCAGCGGCAGGGCGATCCTGCCGGTGCCGACGCCCAGCTCCAGGAGGCGCGCGTCCGGCCCGGCCGCCGCCTCGATGCGGTCGGTGACCTGGTCGCTCACCTCGGCCGGCAGGCCACGGGTGTCGTCGTAGTAGCCGGCCGCCCGGTCGAAGACGATCGAGCCGCCAGCGCCCTCCACTTCCCGTTCCCTCATGGCAGCGCATATCCAGTTGTCGGTGTTGCTAGGCTGGGACCGCGATGGAACCGAGAGAAGCTTGCCTGAAAGTTCTCGACGACGCCGCCCCCGAGCCGCTCCACTGGACGGTCGTGCTCGACCGGGCGTTGCGCGAGCGCCTGCTCGACCCCTTCACCGTGCACGACGTGCGCGGGGCGGTGGTGAAGAACCTCGCGGCCCTCGCCAAGGAGGGCCGCGCGGTCAAGGTTGGCACCGGCCTGTACCGAGCCGCCGGCACGCAGCCAGACGGCTCGGCCTAGGCCCCGGCCGGGGTCCCGTTCCGGTCGGCCGGACTGGTCAGCTCAGCTCTTGCGGCGGTTCGAGGTCGCCGGGGCGCCCTCGTCCCGGATGTGCGCCACCGCCGGGCCGGCCCCGGCCTCGGCCCCGGACGCGGGCGTGGTGCTGCCGCTCTGCTGCGGTCCGGTCGCGGTCGCGCTGGCGGGCCGCCCGTCGGCCATGCCGGCACCCGGCGCGGGCTCGGTCTGGTAGGGATACCTGGCCGCCTCGCCGCGGCGGCGCAGCTTGCCGGTGATGATCATCCCGGCCGCGCCGAGTAGGCCCAAAAGGCCCGCGCCGCGCGTGATCAGGCGCCGCTTGCGCTTGCGCTGCTCCTTGCGGCGCTGCTTGGCGAGTGCCGGGAGCAGCTTGTCGGTGGCCCGGCGGGTCGCCTCGGCGATTGCCTCCGGCTCGGGCACCAGGTCGCTCAGCTCCCGCGCCGCGCGCCTGCCGCGCCGGCCCGCCTGCTTGGTGGCGGTGGTGGTCTTGCGGGCCGCCTGCCTGGTCGCGTCGGCCCCGCGGCGGCTGCTCGAACGCATCGCCTTGGTGATCGCGTCCCTGGCGGCCTCCAGGGAATCGGTCAGGTCATCGGTGACATCGGCGACCTGGTCGCGGACGTTGCCCGCCTTCGGCAGCCCGCGCTTGCCACCCTTGCTCTTGCTCCTGCGGAGAAACATGGTCCTCCTCCGTCGCTGAGGCCTGGATCGCGGGTTGGGGTGGCAGCCCCTCGCCGCCGGCGCTTCGACCTACTGGTGCCTTTGGTACCCGTCAAGCGCCCAGGTCATGCATCGGCGGGAACGCCCGACGGTGTGAGCTCCACCAGGGTGGATTCCTTGCGCCAGCGGTCGCCGGCTTCCTCGCCGTCGCGGAGGTTGAGGCGGCGGGGGAGCAGGACCGGAACAAGGCGGGCGAACAGCGGGTCGGTGGCGGGCACCACCCGGGCGCTGGCCTCGACCTTGGCCACCAGCGACTGCAGCTCCTTGGAGCGGGCCGACAGCAGCACCCGGTCGGCCTCGGCGAGCCCTGGGATGCGCTGCTCCTCGCCGCCGGTGAGGATGTAGACGCGGCCGTCCAGGGTGCCGTACCAGGCCGGCACCGCTCGGCCGCCGGTCCCGGCGCCGCCGGCGCCGCCCGGCACCTCAACCCACACCACCGTGCTCTTCTTCAGCGCCTCGTCGAGCACGGCCGCCGCCGAGGCGGTCGCGTACGGCGGGTCCTCGTCCAGGATCGCCAGCGGCACCCGGCCGACCTCGTCCCCGGCGATCAACAGGACCAGCTCGTGGTCGTCGGCGGAGTCGACCGAGACCCCGTGGATGTCGTCGGAGAGGCTGTCGATCTTGCTGGAGCCGCGCAGGGTGATCTGCTGCTCCGCCCCGCGCCAGGCCACGTCCCCGTTCGGGGCGAGCAGGGCCATGGACTCCACGTACCAGCCGCCCGCCCCCGTGTAGGAGCGCCGGACGGTGAAGGGCGCCACCCTGCCGTGGCCGGCCCGCCCCACGAACACGGCCATGGCGTCCTCGGGCTGGGCCACGCCCTCGGCGAGCAGCCTGGCGTCGGCGACGTAGACGCCGGTCAGGCGGACGTCCATCGGGTTCCTTTCGTCGCGCGGTTCATTGCGAAGTCGCCGCTCCTGTCACGACCTGCGGCGGAATGATCATAGACAACCGCAGGACTTCGTGGCCGGGTACCATGCCAGCCACTCGACAAGGAGGCCTGACGTGGTCGCGCGCCGCTCCCAGGCAGGTCAGCAGGTCACCTACCAGGCTGCCAAGAGCGAGAGCGGCGAGCTGCGCCGCTTCCTCGCCGCCGAGTGGCGGCGGGCGGACCAGCGGCTCTTCGGCGCGACGCCGGACTGGACCAGCCAGCCGCTGGTGATCGAGGCCCACGCCGGCCGCGAGCTGATCGGCACCGCCATCGGCGAGGTGATCGCCGGGATCGCCCGCCTCAACGACGTGCTGGTCACCCACGAGCGCCAGCGCGGCGGCATCGGCGGTCACCTGGTCGAGCGCTTCTGCGCCCGCGCCGGCGAGCTGGGTGCCGCCCGCTGCTACCTGCGCTGCCCCGCCACCGACAGCCACCGCCGCTTCTACGAGCGCCACGGCTTCGTGCTGGTCGCCCGCCTGCCGCGCTACTACCACGACCACGACTTCCTCGAGTACCTTCGCGACCCGATCCAAACCCCGCCGGGCCGAGGCTGATCAGCCTGAAGGAGGCCCGGCCTCCTCCTCCTCCGTGCCATCCGCTGCGGGCTGCGGGCGCGGGGCGGCGGCCGCATAACCGCTGAGGCCGCGTTCGAGCAGGTCAAGGGCCCGCGTGGTGTCCTCGGCGAGGGCGGCCATGAGGCCATGCCGATCCTGGTCGTCCTGGTTGGCGGCGGCCTGGGCGAGGAACCGGTCGGTGACCGCCCGGATCACCCCGACCAGGGCGGCGGCCGCGACCTTCGGCTCGACGTCGTTGGCACCGGCGCCGGTCTCCTCAGCGAGCAGGTCCGCGATGGACGCCTCCAGGCGGGCGAACTGCTCCCGCAGGTGCGTCCGCAGCGCGGGGCTTCGCTGCAGCACCCACATGGCCTGCTGGTGGATGTCGAGCTGGGCCGGCGTGAAGGGGCCGGCCTGGCCGGCCTCGGCCTCGAAGGCGGGCTTGTCGGCGAGCAGGCGCCGGAAAGCGTCGAGCGGCGACTCGCCTGCGGGACGCTGGCGGATCGCGTCGATGATCACGCCGCTGTCCATCGCGGCGGCGTCCGCGAAGAAGAGGTCCTCCTTGGTCGGGAAGTAGTTGAAGACGGTCTTCTCCGCCACCTCGGCGGCTGCGGCCACCTCGGCCACGGTGACCTGCTCGAAGCCGCGCTCGATGAAGAGGCGCAGGGCAGCCGCGGCGATCGCCTGCCGCGTTCGCTGCTTCTTGCGTTCTCGAAGGCCGTGCATGCTCCAAGCATAGCGCGATTCCTGCGGTCAGCATAAAAATACTGCAGTTATAAATTTCTAGTGACTGTGCTTACCTGGAAAGGTCCGCATCGCCAACACGTATCCGCAACGGAAGTGAAGGACCAGTCGTATGACACGACTCTCCACGTTCGTCCTCCGGCACAAGCGGCTCGTCGTCCTGTTCTGGCTGACCCTGGCGGTCGCCGGGATGGCGGCGAGCCCCAAGCTCTCCACCCGCCTCTCGCAGCAGTTCAGCTTGCCCGGCCAGAGAGCTACGAGGCCAACCAGGCGATCCTGCGCACCTACGGCAACGGCGGCAACACCCTGCCGCTGGTCGGGATCGTCTCCGCGCCCTCGGGCACCACCCTCGACAGTCCCGCCGCGCGGCAGGTGCTCGCCCGCGCCTTCGCCCAGGCCGCCCAGACCCAGGCCGTCGTCCGGCCGGGCATCGCCCCAGCTGGGCGGGTCGTCTCCTACGCCAGCACCGGCGACCAGCGCCTGCTCAGCGCCGACCACCGCAGCGCCTACGGGCTGGTCTACCCGCCCTCCCGCGCCGCGGAGATGGGCAGCCCCGACCTGGTCACACCAGTGGGCGCCGCGCTGCGCCAGGGCCTCCCGGCGGGCTGGATCGTCCAGGTCACCGGGCTGGACGCGCTGCAGTCCGGCGGCGACGCCAACGGCCCCGGCGTGCTCGCCGAGACCCTGCTCGGCGCCGTCGGCGCGCTGGCGGTGCTGGCGTTCGTGTTCGGCTCGCTGCTGGCGCTGGTGCCGCTGCTGATCGCGGCGGTGTCGATCCTGGCGACCTTCCTGATCATCCTCGGCCTCACCGAGCTCACCGAGGTGAGCGTGATCGTGCAGTACCTGGTCGCGCTGATCGGCCTCGGCGTGGCGCTTGGCGGCACGGCGGCACCGCGCTGGTCAGCGTCCAGCCAACCGACGAGACCAGCACCCCGGCGGGCAGGCAGACCGTCAGCAGGGTCCGCACGGCAGCCGCCGCCTTTCCCGGCGTGCGGGTGGGCGGATCCGGCCCGCTGGACGTCGACTTCGGCCACGCCGTCTACAGCCGCTTCCCGCTGATGCTCGCCGCCATCGCGGTGGTGACCTTCGTGCTGCTGGCCCGCGCCTTCCGCTCGCTGCTGCTGCCGCTCAAGGCGGTGCTGCTCAACCTGCTCAGCGTCGGGGCGATCTACGGCGCGCTCAGGCTGGTCTGGCAGGACGGCCACGGCTCGGGCCTGTGGGGCATCCCCGCCACCGGCTCGGTGGACACCTTCATCCCGCTGATGGTGTTCGCGTTCCTGTACGGCCTGAGCATGGACTACGAGGTGTTCATCCGACGCTGGCAGGCGGCTAGGCGCTTGCAATCTGAGTGGGTACTCACTTAGTATAGTGAGTACCCACTCAGTTACGGGAGGCGCCATGCCATGACCCCAACCCGCACCGCCAAGGCCAAGGACGCGATCCTCACCGCCGCCGACGAGCTGATCCGGCGTGAGGGCTTCGCCCGCCTGACCACCAAGCAGATCGCCCGTGCCGCCGGGATCTCGGAGGCGAGCATCTACTACCACTACGCCGACAAGCTCGACCTGGTCCAAGCGGTGCTCGCCACCCACCTGGCCCGCCTGCTCCCGGTGACCCGGTCGCTGCCGGAGCGTGCCGGCAGCGGCACCGTCGCCGCCAACCTCGAAGCCGTGGCTACCGCGCTGGTCAGCTTCTACCAGCACGTCATCCCGGTCGCCGCCGCCGCCCAGACCGATGCCGAGCTGCTCGCCCGCTTCCGCCGCCAGCTCGCCGACAGCGGCCAGGGCCCCCACCGCGGCGTCGAGGTCGTCGCCGACTACCTGCGCGCCGAGCAGCGCCTCGGCCGCGTCAGTGCCGCCGCCGATCCCGATGCCGCCGCCATGCTGCTCGTGGGCGCCTGCCACCAGGTCGCCTTCGAGTCCCACCTGCTCGGCACCCCGCCCCCGCCGAGCGCCGATCCCGCCGCACTCGTCGCCGCCCTGCTCGGCCTCGGCGGCCTCACCCCTCAATCCTGACTCGATCCTGAACGGAGGGATCCCCATGGTCACTATCCACACCCACGCCGAGACCACCGTCCCCGCCGACCGCGTCGTCGCCGCCCTCACCGACTTCTCCGACCACCGCTTCGAGCTGTTCGCCAACCTCGACCGCCGCTACTTCCAGCTCCACGACTCCGGCCCCACCTGGGCCGAGGTCACCGAGGGCTCCCCGTTCGCCGGCGGCATCTGGGAGCGCACCCGCTACGACTGGTCGAAGCCCGGCACGGTCCGCCTCGACCTGGTCGACTCCAACGCCTTCGCCCCCGGCAGCTCCTGGGAGTACCGCGTCCACCCCGAGACCCACGGCCACACCCAGGTCAGCCTGACCGTCCACCGCGTCCCCCGCACCCTCAAGGCTCGCCTGCTGGCAACCATGCTCACCATCTTCGGCGAGCGCGTCTTCCGCAGCGACCTCGCCAAGACCCTCCAGACCATCGCCACCAGGACAACCACCTGACAGCGACAGCGAGCGCGCCGGTCAGAGGTTCCCCCCTGACCGGCTTCCTCGTCCCGGCATAACGGATAATCGGTATTCACCTCGCGGGAGAGCCGATAGGGTTGGTCAGTGAGGCGCCAACCAGGACGGGCGGCTCGCCGTGCGTGGATGTTCTATTTCGATACCGTCGCGCTGGCCGAGTTCCTCGCCAACGCAGCACGGCCAGGGCCATAGGCAGGGGCCACAGGCCAGGCCGACCGAGCGATCGGAGGGAGCATGGGCGGACTCGAAGGCATCGGCGGCACCCCCCTCGTGCGGCTGGAGCGGCTGCCCGCCGAGGGCAGCGCCGAGATCTGGGTGAAGCTCGAGGCGGCCAACCCGACCGGCTCCTACAAGGACCGGATGGCCCTGGCCATGATTGACGCTGCCGAGCGCGACGGGCGCCTCCAGCCGGGGCAGCTGGTGGTCGAGTACACCGGCGGCAGCACCGGGTCGTCGCTCGCGCT
>DASWDC010000269.1:0-8914 GCA_036395655.1 Actinomycetota bacterium
TGACCGCCCAGAAGCATCCCCCGGCCAGCCGGCTGGCGCGGATCACCTGGCCGGCGTACGGCGCCAGGCGCTCGTACAGGACGCGGGCGCGGGCGGCGTCGCCGAGGCCGTAGGCGGCCATGCTGGCGACGGCGGCGTTCATGACGTAGCTGGCGGCGGGGAACAGGCCGGCGAAGTCACCGGCGGCCAGGCGTTCGAACTCCTCGCGGGCCTGCGCCGGCTGGCCGGTGTTGAGCAGGCCGACCACCACAGCAGCCTGGACCATGAAGGCCGGCAGCCCCCGCGCGGCCTGCCGAAGCGGCTCCACCACCGCGCTGAAATCGCCGATGACGGCGCTCAGCACGCCACCAAGACCCAGGTACGACATCACCCCGTAGGGGTCGCCGGCGCGCTGGGCGATCACCAGCGTCTCCTCGTTGCGCCGCCGCACCTCCTCGAAACGGCCGTCGATCAGGGCGAGGGTGCCGACCAGCTGGCAGCTCAGCCATTGCAGCCGCGGCTGCCGCGACGCCTCGGCGCCACGCGAGAAGGCCTCGACCTCCGCGCGCATGGCCACGATGTCACCCAGCTCCAGCAGGTCGAGGCTGCGGTAGAGGCGACCCTGGAGGGCGAGGAACCGGTCGCCGCCCGCCTCGGCGAGCGCCACGATCTCAGTGGCGGTGTCGAGCTGGTCAGCGGGCGGCCTGCCACCCCAGGTGGCCCGGTGGTGGTCGACCAGGACCGCCGCCAGGGTGGCCGGGTCGCCGACCTGCCGGGCGATGGCGAGCGCCTCGCCGGCAAGGGCGATCCGCCGGTCGATGTCTGGCCCGTACTCGAGCGCCTTCGCCAGCCGGGCCAGCGCCCGCGCCCGCAGCGGGCCGCCGGGCCCGAGCTGGCCGATCGCCTCCTCCAGCAGGCTGACCTGCGACTCGTCGACGGTGAAGATGATCTCCTCCGCGCCCAGCCCGAGCGCGGCACGGGCGAGATGGTCGGCGCTGCCGAGCCGCCGGGCCAGCACGGCGGCCCGCTCGTAGCCAGCGCGGGCGGCGGCGACCTCCCCGAGGATCATCCGCACCCCGGCCAGCTCCAGCTCCAGGTCCAGGTCCAGGCGCCGGGTCAGCTCCACCGGCAGCCGGCCGGCCCGGTCGGCCCGGTCGGGCATGAGGTCGAGGGCCTCCAGGGCGCGCTGGAAATGACCGGCTGCGTCCTCCCAGGCGAGCATGTCGAGGGCATGGCGGCCGGCGCGTTCGGCGTAGCCGGCCGCCTTGGCGGCACCCGCCGATCCGGCGTGCAGGAAATGGCCGGCCAACTCGCCGAGATGGAGCTCCAGGTCGGTGGGCAAGCGCGCCTCGATCGCCTCCCCCGCCTGGCGGTGCAGCGCCTGCCGGCGCGCCAGCGGCAGGCGCTCGTAGAGGACTTCCCGGACCAGCTCGTGGGCGAAGCGCCAGCGGGCGGGCGGGCCGGCCACCAGCTCCACCAGCCGGGCGTCCGCCGCTTCGCCGAGCAGCGCCACGATCCGCTCGGCGCGGGCGCCGACAAGGGTCCCCAGCAGCTCCGGGCGCAGCTCGGTACCGAGCACCGAGGCGGTCGCCAGCAGCTCGGCGGCGTCGGGCCGGAGCTGCTCCAGCCGCCGGGCGAGCACTGGCCGCACCCCCGCGGGAACCGCGCGGCCAGGGACCCCGGCGGCCAGCAGACGAGCGACCTCGCGGACGAACAGCGGGTTGCCGCCGGCGTGCTGGAGCGCACCGGCGGCCTCCTCCGGGGACGGCTCGGCGCCGGTGGTGAGGCCGATGAGCTGGCCGACCTCGTCCAGGCCGAGGCCGCGCAGCGCCAGCCGGGCGCAGGCGTCCCCCAGCGAGGCGGCGACCTCCTCGATACGCCGGGCCGCGGGCGCCTCGACGTCGCGGTAGGCGCCGAGCAGCAGCACCCGGACGCCCTCCAGCTCCTGAGCGAGGAAGCGCAGCAGCCGTAGCGACGGCATGTCCGCCCAGTGCAGGTCGTCGAGGACCAGCAGCAGCGGCCGCACCGCCGACGCCCTGGCCAGCAGGGCCGCCACCGCGCCGAACAGGCGGAAGCGGGCCTGCTCCGCCGGCGCCACCGCCAGCTCGGCCGGCCTGGGCGCGGATCCGGCCAGTTCGGGCAGGATCCGCGCCACCTCGGCCATCCCCGGATCGCCCTCCAGCAGGAGCGCGTCGAACTGCTCGTCGGTGGCGGGGAGCTGGCGCAGCAGCTGCCGCAGGATCTGGACCCACGGCCAGAACGGGGGTGCGCCGCCTTCCCAGGCGCTGCCCCACAGGATGGCCGCACCGCCCGGCGCTGCCTCGGCCTCGATGGCCAGGCGCTCGGCCAGGCAGGTCTTGCCGATCCCGGGCTCGCCGGCCAGCAGTACCAGCGACCCGTGGCCCTCGACCGCCGCCCGCAGCACCGAACGGAGCGCGGCGAGGTCCTGGGCGCGGCCCACGAACGGCTTGGACCTGCCGGTCGCGGCGAGCCGCGCGCCGGCCCCGACGGCCCCCTCCCGGTTTGGCATCCGCTCAGCCCGCGTAGCGCTCGCGCAGGATGCGCTTGGAGAACTTGCCAGTAGCGGTCTTGGGCAGCTCGTCGGTGAACTCCACCCGGTCCGGGAGCCACCACTTCGGGAACTGGCCGGCGATCGAGGCGATCAGCTCCTCGCCGCCAAGTGACGACCCGGGCTTGCGGACCACCACCGCCAGCGGCCGCTCGTCCCACTTCGGGTCGGGCACGGCGATCACCGCGGCCTCCGCGACCTCGGGATGGCCCATCAGGGCGTTCTCCAGCTCGACCGAGGAGATCCACTCGCCGCCGGATTTCACCAGATCCTTGGTGCGGTCGACCAGCTGCATGTAGCCGTCGCCGTCGAGGGTGGCGACGTCGCCCGATCGGTACCAGCCGCCGACGAAGGTGTCGGCGGAGCGCGGGTCGTCCAGGTACTCGTCGGCGACCCATGGGCCGCGCAGCCACACCTCGCCCATGGACTTGCCGTCGCCGGGCACCGGCTCGCCGTCCTCGCCGGCGATGCGCTGCTCCAGTCCGGGGACCAGCAGGCCCTGCTTGGCTTTGTAGCCGAGGCGCCCGTCCTCGGGGAGGCCCAGCAGCGAGGACTTCAGCCGCGAGAAGTGGGTGACCGGCGACGCCTCGGTCATGCCATACGCGTGGATGAACTCGACGCCGTAGCGCTGCTCGTAGGTGCGGATCATCGACACCGGCGCCGCCGACCCGCCGCACATGATCCGCCGCAGCGGGCCGAGGTCGCCGCCGTCCCGCTCCAGCACCTGGAGGATCCCGAGCCAGACGGTCGGGACGCCGGCCGAGATGGTCACGCCCTGCTCGCGGATCAGCTTGAGGTAGTCGGCCGGGGTTGGCTGCGGGCCGCCGAACACCTGGCCGGCGCCCATCCAGGTGGCCGCGAACGGGAGGCCCCAGGCGTTGACGTGGAACATCGGCACGATCGGCATGACCACGTCGCGCTCGGAGACGGCGACGGTGTCGGCCAGCCCGATCATCAGCGAGTGCAGGAACAGCGCCCGGTGGCTGTAGGCGACGCCCTTGGGGTTGCCGGTGGTCGCCGAGGTGTAGCAGATCCCGGCGGTCTGCCGCTCGTCCAGCTCGGGCCAGTCGGTCATGGGGGCGGCCCGCGCCAGCAGCGTCTCGTAGTCGTGCACCGACCCGAACGGGAGCTCGTGCGGCGGCGCGCCTTCATCGTCGCCGATGACGACCAGGTGCTCGACCGTCTTCGTCTCGGGCAGGACGGGCGCGAGCGCCGGGACGAGCGCGGCGTCGGCGATCAGGACCTTGTCGCGGGCGTGGTTGGCGATGTAGGCGAGCTGGTCGGGGCCGAGGCGGATGTTGAGGGTGTGGTAGCTGGCACCCGACAGCGCCGCCGCGAAGTAGACCTCCAGGTGCCGGTCGTGGTTCCAGCAGAAGGTCCCGACCCGGTCGCCGCTGCCGACGCCGAGCTCCCGGAGCGCGGTGGCGAGGCGGGCGACCCGCTCGGCCCAGTCGGCGTAGCCGATGCGGGCGATCTCACCCCCCGCGCGCCTGCTGACGAGCTGTCTGTCTGGGAACAGCGCCCGCGCGCGCTCGTACACGCCCCTGAGGGTGAGCGGATAGTCCATCATCGCGCAGACCTCCCTGCTCCAGCTGGTTCGGCGCGCCAAATCCCTTCCGCCGAGATCATCAACGATCCTATGGGCGCCGGCCGCGAAGGTCGAGAGGGGACCGCTCGGCTGACGCTGGGGACGGCCGCCGAGGGAAAAGGGGTCAGCGGGATTCCATCGCCCACCTCTTGACGAATCGGGCAATGGAGAACGTTATATGTTCTCATCGACATGATAAGTCGAGGAGGCCGAGCGCCTCGCCGCCGCCAGCGACTGGCGCGAGGAGGGCTGATCCGTGGGGGGCGCCGTGGGGGACGTCAGGGTCGGCGTCGACGTGGGCGGCACCTTCACCGACCTGGTCGCCCTGGTCGACGGCCAGGTGGTCAGCGCCAAGGTCCCCTCCACCCCCCGCGACCAGGCACAGGGGGTGATGCACGCGATCGGGCTCGCCGAGCTGGCGGCTGAGCGGGTCGCCGTGATCGCCCACGGCAGCACGGTGGCGACCAACGCCCTGCTGGAGCGCGGCGGCGCCCGCACCGCGCTGGTCACCACCGAGGGCTTCCGGGACGTGATCGAGATCGGCCGGCAGCACCGCCCGGCCCTCTATGACCTGACCCGCGACCGGCCACCGCCGCTGGTCCCCCGCGAGCTGCGCTTCACCGTCCGCGAGCGGATGGGCCCCGGCGGCGTGCTCGTCCCCCTGGACGAGGCCTCCCTGGCCGAGGCGGTCGAGGCCTGCCGCGCTGCCGGGGTGGACGCGGTCGCGGTCTGCCTGCTGTTCGGGTTCCTGCACCCCGCGCATGAGCTTCGGGTCGGCGCGGCGCTGCGGGACGCCCTCCCGGGCGTGCACGTCTCGCTGTCGTGCCAGGTGCTGCCCGAGTTCCGCGAGTTCGAGCGTTGCGCCACCACGGTCGCCGACGCCTACCTGACGCCCCGGCTCGGCGCCTACCTGCGCAGCCTCTCGGGGCAGCTGCGGCAGCGGGCGCTCCCCGGCCCGATGGTGATGCAGTCATCCGGCGGCGTGGCCGAGGTCGAGGAGGCCGCCGCCCACGCGGCCGCCTGCGTGCTGTCGGGCCCGGCGGGCGGAGTGGTCGGGGCGGCCTGGATCGCCGGGCTGAGCGGCCACCGCGACCTGCTCACCTTCGACATGGGCGGGACCTCCACCGACGTGGCGCTGGTCCGGGGCGGTGTGGTGGCCACCACCACCGAGTCGGTGGTCGGCGGGGTCCCGATCCGGCTGCCGGTGGTCGACATCCACAGCGTGAGCGCGGGCGGCGGCTCGATCGCCTGGGTGGACGACGGCGGCAGCCTGCGGGTCGGCCCGCGCTCGGCCGGCGCCGACCCGGGCCCGGCCGCCTACGGCCGCGGCGGCAGCGACTCGACCGTGACCGACGCCAACCTTGCCCTCGGCTACCTCGCCGACGGCGCCGTGCTCGGCGGCGAGGTGCGGCTGGACCGGGCCCGCGCCGAGGCCGCGCTCGCCCGCCTCGGCGAACGCCTCGGCCTGGACCCGCACCGGGCCGCGGTGGGCGTGGTCCGGGTGGCCAACGCGGAGATGAACCGGGCGCTGCGGGTGATCAGCGTGCAGCGCGGGATCGACCCGCGCGAGCACACCCTGGTCGCCTTCGGCGGCGCCGGCGGGATGCACGCCTGCGCGCTGGCGGAGGAGCTGGGGATCACCCGCGTGCTGCTGCCCGGGGTCGCCGGGGTGCTCAGCGCCCTCGGCCTGGCAATCGCCGACCTGCGCCGCGACTACCTGCGCCCCTTCCTCGGCGCCCTCGACGAGACCGACCCCGAGGCGCTGGAGGCCGCTTGGAAGGAGCTTGAAGCCCGCGCCAGCGCCGACGCGGGCGCGGGGGGTTCGGGGAGCATGGTCCCGCGGCCGGAAGCACCGCAGGCCGATCCCACGGCTGCCGCGGGGCCCCCCGATGGGTCGATCACGGAGGCGTCCGCCCTCCAGCTGACACGGCAGGCGGACCTGCGCTACCACAAGCAGTCGTTCGAGCTGACCATTACCGCGCCCAGCCCTGACCCCGGCGAGCTGGCCGTCCGGTTCCACGAGGCGCACGAGCGCCGCTACGGCTACCGCATGCTTGAGGAGCCCGTCGAGCTGGTCAACCTGCGCCTGGTCGCCGTGACGCCTGTGGAGAAACCCTCACTCTCAACGAATACCTTTATCCAGTCGAGATCCCCGACCCGGCGGCGGGCCAGCTTCGACGACCGCCAGCAGGAGGTCGAGACCCTGGACCGCGCCAGCCTCGGGGTGGGCGTGGCGGTGGGCGGGCCAGCGATCGTGGCCTCCTCGGACGCGACCTGCGTGGTCCGCCCCGGCTGGCACGGCGTGGTGGACGAGGTCGGGTCGCTGCTGCTGGAACGCACCCGGGAGGGGGTCTGATGGAGGGCGGCCCGCTCGACCCGATCACCCTCTCGGTGCTCAGCAGCGCGCTGGCCGGGATCGGCGAAGAGATGGGCACCGCGCTGGTCCGCAGCGCCTACTCGGCCAACATCAAGGAGCGGCGCGACTGCTCGGCGGCGCTGTTCGACGCCGCCGGGCGGATGGTGGCGCAGGCCGAGCACATCCCCGTCCACCTCGGCGCCATGCCCGAGGCGGTCGCGGCGGTGATCGCCTGCGACCCCGCCCCCGGCGACGTCCACGTCCTCAACGATCCGTATTCGGGCGGCAACCACCTGCCCGACGTCACCATGGTCGCCCCGCTGGACGTGGACGGCGAGCGGCTCGCCTACGCCGTCACCCGCGCCCACCACTCCGACATCGGCGGGATGCAACCCGGCTCGATGCCGGCGGGCTCACGCGACATCTTCTCCGAGGGGCTGGTGATCCCGCCGGTCCGCCTGGTCGCCGACGGCGCGTACGTGCCCGACGTGCTCAAGCTGCTGCTCGCCAACACCCGCACCCCCGCGATCCGGCGGGGGGACTTCCGCGCCCAGATCGCCGCCAACCGCCTCGCCCAGGAGCGCCTCGGTGAGCTGGTCGGGCGCTGGGGCCGCGAGCTGGTGCTGGCATCCTTCGACGGGGTGATCGCCGCGACCGAGCGCCGCACCCGCGAGGCGATCCGGCGGCTCCCCGACGGCGAGTACACCGCCGCCAGCGAGCTGGAGGGCGACGGCGTGCTCGACGATGACATCCCGATCCGCGTCACCGTCCAGATCCGGGGCGACGAGCTGCGGGTCGACTTCAGCGGCACCGCCGGGGCCGTGCCCGGCAACGTCAACTGCCCGCTGGCGGTCACCCGCTCGGCCTGCATCTTCGCGCTGCGGGTGCTGGTCGCCGACGACCTGCCGACCAACGCGGGCACCTGGGCGCCGCTCGACATCCAGGCGGAGCCCGGCAGCCTGGTCAACGCGCGGCGGCCCTCGGCGGTGGTCGCCGGCAACGTCGAGACCAGCCAGCGCCTCGCCGACACCGTGCTCGCCGCCCTCGGCCAGGCGACCGACCTGCCGGCGGCGGGCCAGGGCACGATGAACAACGTCAACATCGGCGGGCGCGGCTGGACCTACTACGAGACGATCGGCGGCGGCCAGGGCGCGAGCGCCAGCGGCCCAGGCCCCTCCGGCGTCCACGTCGGCATGAGCAACACCCTCAACACCCCGATCGAAGCCTTCGAGCTGGAGTACCCGATGCGGGTCGAACGCTTCGAGCTGGCCGCGGGCAGCGGCGGCGCGGGCCGCCACCGCGGCGGCGACGGCATCATCCGCGCGATCCGGGTGCTGGAGCCGGCCACCCTCTCGCTGCTCACCGACCGCCGCCGCCACCGCCCCCCCGGCAGCCACGGCGGCGAGCCGGGCCAGTGCGGCCGCAACGAGCTGAACGGCGAACCGCTGCCGCCGAAGGTCAACGTCGCCCTCTCCCCCGGCGACGTCGTGACCGTCACCACCCCGGGCGGCGGCGGCTGGGGCCGGGCCGAGCCCTGACGGTCAGTCCCAGCGCCGCGCGTTGCGGTCGTTCAGCGTGCCGGGCGGGTCCGGGATGACACAGAAGACCATGCCGGCGGGGTCGCGCATGACGCACCACCGGTTGATCCGCTGGACCTCCTCGGCGCCCAGTCCTTTGAGGCGTGCGACCTCGGCCTCCAGGTCGTCGGTGTGGATGTCCAGGTGGACCCGGTTCGTGCCCTCCCCCAGTTTCTGGACCAGGATCCCCCAGGCGTCATCCGCGAGATCGGTTCCGTGGTATTCGGGGTGGCGCTTCGACTGGTCCAGCGGCTTGCCGATCGCGCCCTGCCAGAACGCCAGCTCCTCATCGTGGTCGGCCTCCGGCACGTCGACCACGACCCGGTACAGCCTGCTGTAGTGCGGCATGTCCTCACCTCCACAGGCATCTTGCCGCAGAGGTGCCACACTCGCGCCAGCGCCAGCGCCAGCGCCAGCGTCAGCGGCCGAGCTCGACGTTCTCCAGGATGCCGAGGGCGTCGGGGACCAGCACGGCGGCCGCGTAGTAGGCGCTGACCAGGTAGGACATGACCGCCTGGTCGTCGACGCCCATGAACCGGACCGACAGGCTCGGCTGGTACTCGTCGGGAATGCCGGTCTGGTGCAGGCCGACCACGCCCTGGTCCTCCTGGCCGGTCCGCATGACCAGGATCGCGGTGGTGCGGCTGGGGCTGACCGGCAGCTTGTCGCAGGGGAGCAGCGGGACGCCCCGCCAGGCGTGGACCCGGCGGCCCTCCACCTCAACCGTCGGCGGGTAGATCCCCCGGCGGTTGCATTCGCGGCCGAACGCGGCGATGGCGCCCGGATGGGCGAGGAAGAAATGCGACTTGCGCCGCCGGCAGAGCAGCTCGTCGAGGTCGTCGGGG
>DASWDC010000270.1:0-2289 GCA_036395655.1 Actinomycetota bacterium
AGCTACCAACCAGGCGTGGTCGCCGAGGGCCGCGTCGCCGGGGGGGACGAGGACTCCGACGAGGACCCGCTGCTCGACCAGGCCATGGAGATCGTGGTCCGCTCCGGGCTCGGCTCCACCTCGATGCTGCAGTCGAAGATGAAGGTCGGATTCTCCCGGGCCCGCCGCATCATGGACCAGCTGGAGGAACGCGGCATCGTCGGCCCCTCGGAGGGCTCCAAGCCCCGCGACGTGCTGATGACCGTCGAGGAGCTGGAACAGCTCCGCGGCCGTGAGGCCGGCTACGGCGAGATCGTGGGAGACTAGCGATCGAAATAAAGGTTCCCGCGACGCATGCCGAATCCATTGCGGGGTAACCACCTGATAGCTAGAATTCGCACTCGTCAAATCTGACCGAATCTGCGGTTTGCCCAGTCGTCGTTTGGGCTGGCCGCATGTCGTTGAAAGGGGTGTCCCGGCTGAGCACCATCGGTGAGACGCTCCGCTCGGCTCGGGAGGAGCAGGGGAAGTCGATCGCTGAGGCAGCGACCGCGACCCGTATCCGCTCGAGCTACATCGAAGCCCTGGAGCAGGAGCGGTTCGACGAGCTGGGTGGGAGCGTGTACGCCAAGGGCTTCCTGCGCTCCTATGCCAGCTTCCTCGGCCTTGACCCGGAGCCGCTGCTGGAGACCTACCACGCCAGCCAGCCCGGCGACCGGCCGGCGTTCGAGCGGCCCCCGAAGATCCTCGGCACCATGCAGGCCCGCCGCCGCAGCCCGAGCTGGGTCACCATCGGGATCGTCGGCGCCGCCGTGGTCCTGGGCGTCGGGGTGTACTCGCTGGTCCGGCCCACCGCGGGCCCCGCCCAGACGGCACCGGCGCCGATCGCCGCGCCAGCCACCACGATCGCGCCGACGGAGGCGCAGGCGGTCACCACGACGACCCTCCCGCCGATCAAGGGGGTCAACCTGCGGCTGCACTACCGCGCCGCCTCCTGGACCAAGGTCACCGCCGACGGCAAGGTCGAGTTCCAGGGAATTCTCGGCACCACGGCGACCACCAAGACCTTCACCGCCAAGCACACCATGGACCTGGTCCTGGGCGCCGCCGGCGCGGTCGACATCACCGTCAACGGCAAGCCGTTCCAGCTCCCAGCCAACGGGGGCCAGGTCGTCCAGCACCACTTCACCGCCGCCGCGGGCGCCACCCCGCTCGCCGCCGGGCATGGCGGCACCACCGGCTAGGCTAGGCTAGGACGCGGACGATCGTACCGCGCGTGGCCACGGCCCGGCCGCTCAGCTGGCGGCGCGTTCGGCGTCGATGCCGAACACCGAGGTCAAGCCCGCGCGGCCCTGGTCGGTGAGATGGACCGCGCGGCTCCGCTCCGCCGGTCGCAGCCAGTCCAGCGCCAGCAGGCGGCTGGTGAGGGCGGCGCCGACCGCGCCGGCCAGGTGCGGGCGCTGCTCGCTCCAGTCGATGCAGTAGCGCACCGCCGGGCGGCGTGGCGGCAGCGCGGCGAGGTCGACGCCGAGCTCGCCGAGGAACGCCGCTCCCGGCTCGGTCAGCCCGTAGCGGATCGCCCTGCCTGGTACGGCCAGGCCGTCACCCCAGGGCCGAGCTGGGGCCAGCCCGGCGGCGCCCGAGCCCGAGGCGGCCTCCGTCCCGACCTCGTTCTCGACCTCGTTCTCACCGCCACCCTCCAGGAAGCCACGCCGCAGCATCGCGTCCATCATGGCGACGCCGACCCGGCCGGCGAGATGGTCGTAGCAGGTCCGCGCGAACCGCAGCGCCTGCGCCCGGGTCCCCTCCCGCAGCGACCGCACCGGCACCGGCGGAGCCACGCGCGCCAATGCCTCCAGCAGGTCGGCGACCTGCGGGCCGGCCAGGCGGAAGTAGCGGTAGCGGCCGTGGCGCTCCACCGTCAGCAGCCCGGCGCCGACCAGCCGGGCAAGATGCTCGCTGGCCGTGGACGCCGCCACGCCCGCCTCGGCGGCCAGCATGCTGGCGGGAAGCGCCCGGCCGTCGCCGAGCGCCGCCAGCACCCGCCAGCGCCCGCGATCGGCCAGCACCGCGGCGACGGCCGCGACATTGGCATCTCCAAGAGCAACAGCGGCAGGGTCCATGCCCGCACCGTACCACCGCAACACTTCGTCAGAGACCGAACTGTGGCAGCGACAGTGGGTCGTGGACGCCTGCGCCCTCGCCGCCGCCGCGTTCGCGCCAGCGCCCTCCTGCCCGCGACCACGGACCCCTGAGCGGGCGGCACCTCGGCGGGCGATGCTGCGGTGCGGGCGACCCTGGTAGCGTTGC
>DASWDC010000271.1:0-2941 GCA_036395655.1 Actinomycetota bacterium
CCCGGCGAACCCGCCGATGCCGCCGAGCACATTGCGGTGGTGGGTTCCCTCCACGGCCGCGCGCATCAGCGAGACCGCCCGCTCCCCCGCCTCGACGTCGACCCCGGCGGCGGCGTAGGTGAGCGGGTCGCGGCGCTCAGAGCTCACGAGGGCTTCACGAGGGCTTCACGAGGGCTTCGGCAGCGGCGGCTCCGGCTCCAGGAGCAGCTTTCCCTGGCTGCCGGTGTCGAGCGGGATCGGGTAGTCGCCGGTGAAGCAGGCGCTGCAGAGGCCCCCGCCCTGGGGTGCGGAGGCTTCCGTCAGGGCCTCCAGCGAGAGGTAGGCGAGGGAGTCGGCGCCGGTGTAGGCGGCGACCTCGTCGGTGAGCAGGCCGCTGGCGATCAGCTCGCCCCGGGTGGGCATGTCGATGCCGTAGAAGCAGGGCCAGCGCACCGGGGGCGAGGTGATGCGCAGGTGCACCTCGGCGGCGCCCGCCTCGCGCAGCATGGTGACGATCGCCTTGGTGGTGTTGCCGCGCACGATCGAGTCGTCCACCACCACCAGGCGCTTGCCGCGGATCGCCTCGCGCAGCGGGTTCAGCTTGATGCGGATGCCGAGCTGGCGCATGGTCTGGCTCGGCTGGATGAAGGTGCGTCCGACGTAGCGGTTCTTGATCAGCCCTTCGCCGAAGGGGACGCCGCTCGCCTCGGCGTAGCCGGCCGCCGCGCTGACGGCGGTGTCGGGGACCGGGACGACCAGGTCCGCCTCGACCGGGGCCTCCTGGGCGAGGGCGGCGCCGAGGCTGCGGCGCACCTGGTGGACGCTGCGCCCGCCCAGGGTCGAGTCGGGGCGGGCCAGATAGACGTACTCGAAGACGCAGAGGTTCGGACTGGCCTCGGCGAAGCGGCGCGATCGCAGGCCGGCCTCGTCGATCATCACCGCCTCGCCCGGCTCGACCTCGCGCACGAACGAGGCCCCCACGATGTCGAGCGCGGCGGTCTCCGAGGCGACCACCCAGCCGGTGGGGAGCTTGCCGACCACCAGCGGCCGGACGCCGTGCGGGTCGCGGACCCCGTACAGGGTGTGCTCGTCCATGATCACCAGCGAGTAGGCGCCCCGCAGGCGTGGCATGACGCGCAGGATCGCCTCCTCCAGCGGGACCTCGGCGGCGCGCTCGGCGGCGAGCAGCTCGGTCATGACGTCGGTGTCGCTGGTCGCGCCGGTGCCGTCCTGGCGGCGCGGCAGGGTGGCGGCCAGGGCGCCGGTGTTGGTGAGGTTGCCGTTGTGGCCGAGGGCGATACCGCCGCCGTGGGCGGTGGTCTTGAAGGTCGGCTGGGCGTTCTCCCAGCGGGAGCTTCCGCTGGTCGAGTAGCGGGTGTGCCCGATCGCCAGGTGCCCCTGCAGGGTGGCCAGGGTGGTCTCGTCGAAGACCTGGCTGACCAGGCCCATGTCCTTGTAGACGAGCAGGTTGTCGCCGTCGGCGACGGCGATCCCAGCGGACTCCTGCCCGCGGTGCTGCAGGGCGTAGAGGCCGTAGAACACAAGGTTGGCGACCCGTTCACCGGGCGCCCATACCCCGAAAACGCCACAAGCTTCCCGGGGGGACTCAGGGCCCGATGGGTCAGGCTGATCAGCTTCGAGCATGCTCCTCCACATGATGGATTTGACGCGGCGGGGGAAGCTCCTCCAGCGTAGCCGGATCGGGGTCGCGGGGCCATCTACGGAGTTCGCAGTACGGGCAGATCGACCGAGCTCACGATGACGGGCGCGAAGCGGCCACGGATGCTCCGCGCTGGAGGTGAGACCTGAATGAAGAAGTTCCTCCGCAAGATGAAGCGCCGCCTGCTTGGCGGCGGCAAGAAGGGCTAGCAGGACCGGAAGCCTCAGACGCGGGGAAGGGCCCGCAGCCGCGAACCCTTCCCCGCTCTCGGTCGCTCCTGGCATGGAGCCACGGTCGAGCGTCCCATCCCCTCCCGCTCTCGGTCTGCTCCCTTGCTGACAGGGGCGGTGTCGGCTAGCCGACGACGCTTGCTCCGGTCACGCCCTCTTCGCGTTCTTCGAGGATCTCGTAGGGCGAGTCGGTCGGCCAGTTCGGGACCAGCGGGACGAACATGATCCCGCCGACCACCAGCAGGCGCAGCAGCTCGGTGCCGGCGTTGCGGACCCGGTGGGTGACGTTCTCGCGGTTCAGGACCGCGTCGCCGGCGTTGACCTCATATTCGGTCGCCCCATCGCGGTGCTCGACCACGCCGCGACCGGCGAGGACGTAGTACGCCTCCTCGCAGTTGTGCCGGTGCAGCGGCGAACGGCAGCCGGGTTCGATCTCGACGATCCCGAGGATCAGGCTGCGCGGGCGGAAGCCAGTCTCCGGGTAGATCAGCTTGAGGTCCCGGACCCCCGGGACCCGCTCCATGGGCGCGCCGCGGAGGAACTCCTCACCGCGGATCACCACCTTGTCCGAACTGCTGGTCGCGTTCATGCTCCCTCCGGTTTCCACTCGGTCCCGTGGCTGGGATGGGACTGAACTCGCGGATGTAGTCCGTGATGTAGTGCTGGGCGTCGTACAGATGCTGGCGCATCGCCTGGGCGGCGGTGGTGGGATCGTGGGCGGCGATCGCCTCCATGATCGCGCGGTGCCCCTCGATCGCCCGGCGGATCTGCCCGGGCACCTGGAGCGAGGCGCGGCGCTCCTCGCCGAGGGCATGCATCACCTGGCGCATCAGCTCGCCGATGATCGAGTTGGCTGTGCCGATGGCCAGCAGGTAGCCGCAGGACAGCGCTGCGCTTCCCAGGGGAAACGCGAGGTGAGCGGCGAGCGTGTCGGCGGGTTTATCCGGACATGCGCCGCGCACTATGCTCCAGCGCTCCAGGGCCTCGGCGGCTGCTCGTGCCCGGGAGGCGCACCGTCGCCGCTCCCCGGTCGACCGGCTGTAGCAGGCGCATCCGGCCCTGCCCGCGTGTG
>DASWDC010000272.1:0-4752 GCA_036395655.1 Actinomycetota bacterium
CCACCGCCGGGATCGCCGCCTCGCCGAGCCCCCGATCGCCCGACTGCGTGCTGCTGGAACGCGGCGACCCCGGCGCCCTGGCGGCGGTCCGGGAGGGCCGCGCGGTGGTGCAGGACCCTGCCTCCGCACTGGTCGCGCCCGCCCTCGACCCCAACCCCGGCGACCTGGTCGTCGATCTGTGCGCCGGGCCGGGCGGCAAAGCCGGCCACCTCGCCGCGCTCGGCGCGACCGTGCTCGCCGTCGAGCCGCAACCCGGCCGCGCCCGCCTGGTCGCCGACACCGCCCGCCGCCTCCAGCTGGAAGGCCGTCTCCACACCGTGGCCGCCGACAGCCGCGCCCTGCCGCTGGTGCCGGGCCGCGCTGACGCCGCCCTGGTCGACGCGCCCTGCTCCAACCTTGGGAGCCTCCGCCGCCGCCCCGAGGCGCGCTGGCGCCACCAGCCGGACGAGATCGAGGGCCTGGCCGCCCTCCAGCTCGACCTGGTCCGGGCCGCCGCCGAGGCGGTCCGGCCAGGCGGCAGCATCGTCTACTCGGTCTGCACCTGGACCGCCCGCGAGACCGACGGGGTGGTCGACGCCGCCCTGGCGACCATTCCCGGGCTGGAGCCGGCGCCGCTCGGCGGGCCCGCCGGCCCCGGCGCAAGCCGACAATTGTGGCCGCATCGGGACGACAGCGACGGTCTTTTTCTCGCTCGACTGCGCAAGATCGTCTGATCGCGTCGCGCGTCGCGCGCATTCCCCGCGTCCGCTCGATACCATCTGCGAAACCCGGTCCGGGCGGGGGAGGGCGCCGCCCAAGGGCGCGCCCGAGCCCAGGGCATCCGGACCATCGGATCGAACTGGAGTGTCGTGGCCCGTCGCCTAGCCCCCTCGATCCTCAACGCCGACCTCGCGAACCTGGCCGACCAGGTCCGCCTGGTCCAGGACGCCGCCGACTGGATCCACATCGACATCATGGACGGACATTTCGTGCCCAACCTCACGTTCGGCCCGCCGACGGTCGCGGCGCTCCGCCCCCATAGCGACCGCTTCTTCGACTGCCACCTGATGGTCGACAACCCCGAGGCGCTGCTTCCGGCCCTGGCCGACGCCGGCGCCGACTCGGTCACCATGCACGTCGAGGCGCTCGACGACCCCGGCAGGGCCATCCGGGCCGCCCGCGGCCATGGCCTCGGCGCCGGGCTGGCTCTCAAGCCGGACACGCCGCTCACCGACGCCCTCGGCTGGCTCGACGCCATCGACCTGCTGCTGCCCATGACCGTCGAGCCCGGCTTCGGGGGGCAGGCGTTCCGCGCCGACGTGCTGCCCAAGCTCGCCGCCGCCCGCCAGGCGATCGACGTCCTCGCAGGGGGACGCCCGGTCGCGCTCGAGGTCGACGGCGGCATCAACGCCGACTCCGTGCCGCGCTGCCTTGCGGCCGGTGTCGATACCTTCGTGGTCGGGACCGCGATCTTCCACGCCAAGGACCCGGCGGCGGCGGCCAAGGCATTCCGTGCGATGATCCACCCGGTACCGGAAGGGGCTTGAACCGTGGACGAGATGGTGCTGATCGCCGACGACGATCGTGACATCGTCCGCTTCGTGGAGGTGAACCTCCGGCTGGAGGGCTTCGAGGTGGTCACCGCCCACGACGGCAAGGACGCCCTCAACAAAGCCCTCGACCTGCAGCCCAACCTGATCCTGCTGGACGTGATGATGCCCGGGATGGACGGGTTCGAGGTCTGCACCAAGCTCCGCGCCGCCGACCGGACCTCGCACATCCCGGTGATCATGCTGACCGCGAAATCGCTGTCGTCCGACAAGGTGGTCGGCCTGACCGCCGGCGCCGACGACTACATCATCAAGCCGTTCGACCCGATGGAGCTGGTCGCCCGGGTCAAGACCACCCTGCGCCGCGCCAGCGAGATGCGCGCCCTGTCGCCGCTCACCGGCCTGCCCGGCAACAACCGCATCGAGCAGGAGCTGCAGGCCCGCATGAAGCGGGAGACCCCCACCGCGGTGGTCTACGCCGACCTGGACAACTTCAAGTCCTACAACGACCGCTACGGGTTCCTCCGCGGCGACGAGGTGATCTCGCTGGCCGCGCAGGTGCTGCGCCGCGCCGCGCAGGACGCCGCCGGCAGCGACGGCTTCGTCGGCCACATCGGCGGCGACGACTTCGTGGCGATCGTCCCGCCGGAGGTCGCCGAGCCCTTCGCCGAGCTGGCGATCAGCACCTTCGACGCCCAGATCGTGACCCTCTACGACCGCGCCGACGCCGACGCCGGCAGCATCGAGATGGTCGACCGCCAGGGCCAGCTGCGCCGCTTCCCGATCGTGTCGATCTCGCTCGGGATCGCCTCGACCGCCCGCCGCCAGTTCGCCGACTACCGCGAGCTGGTCGCCACCGCCACCGAGCTGAAGAACCTCGCCAAGAAGCGCCAGGGGTCAAGCTTCGAGCTGGACCGCCGCACCACCCTCTAGACGCCTGGCAGCCGGCTCCGGCGGCGTGTTGCCGGCCGGTGTTACCCTGCTGGCAGGAAAGCGCACGTCTCCGAGGCGGGGTGAAAGTCCCCACCGGCGGTCACAGCCCGCAACCCCCGGCCGATCCTGGCCGGGGCTGACCCTGTGAAACCCAGGGGCCGACGGTCACAGTCCGGATGGGAGGAGGCGGGAGGCCGGCGACCCGGCCCTGGTCCGCGTTCGCCGCCAACGCGACCAGTCGGTCTGGTTCGTCCAGGTTTGCCGCGACGCCCCGGAGTTGCCGGAAGGGGTGTCGCGGTGTTCACCGGGATCGTCGAGGGGCAGGGGACCGTGACGGCGCTGCGGTTCGCGCCGCACGGCAGCGCTGCCGTGGTCGAAGTCGAGGCCGGCTGGCTGGACAGCACGCTGCGGGTCGGCGACTCGGTGGCGGTCAACGGCTGCTGCCTGACCGCCACCCGCGTCACCGGGACCGGCGGTGACGGCGCCGCCGGGTCCGGGTCCGGGTCCGGGTCCGGATTCGCGGCCGACGTGATGGCCGAAACCCTTCGGCGCACCGCCCTCGGGCGGCTGGCGCCCGGCGCGCGGGTCAACCTGGAGCGGCCCCTGGCACTCGGCGAGCGCCTCGGCGGCCACCTCGTCCAGGGCCACGTGGACGGCCTGGGAACCCTGCTGGAGCGCCGGCCGGGCGGCCAGGGCAGCGAGGTGCTGCGCTTCGGGCTCGACCCGGCGCTGGCCCGCTACCTGGTCGAGAAGGGCTCGGTCGCCCTCGACGGGGTCAGCCTGACGGTGGCCGCCGCCCGGCCGGACTGGTTCGAGGTCGCGCTGATCCCGCACACCCTGGCGGTGACGACCCTCGGCCCGCTGGCGCCCGGCGGGGTCGTCAACCTCGAGGTCGACCTGCTCGCCAAGTACGTGGAACGGCTTCTCCAACCACACGTCGAGCCGCGGGCGGCGGGGACGGGAACGGGAACGGAGGTGGCCCGGTGACCCGGTTCGCGACCATCCCCGAGGCGGTCGCGGCGATCCGCGCCGGCGAGATGGTGGTGGTGGTCGACAACGCCGACCGCGAGAACGAGGGTGACCTGATCATGGCGGCGGAGGCGACCACCCCCGCCAAGATCGCCTTCTACGTGCGCCACACCTCCGGGGTGATCGTCTTCCCCATGCTCGGCGAGCGGCTCGACGAGCTGGAACTGCCGCTGATGGTCACCCACAACACCGAGAAGCACCGCACCGCCTTCACCGTCTCGGTCGACGCCGCCCACGGCACCGCCACGGGCATCTCCGCCGCCGACCGCGCCACCACCATCCAGACGCTGATCGACCCCAACACCAAGCCCGCCGACCTCAACCGCCCCGGGCACATCTTCCCGCTGCGCTACACCGAGGGCGGGGTGCTCAAGCGCGGCGGCCACACCGAGGCCGGCATCGACCTGGCGCGGCTCGCCGGCTGCTACCCGGCGGCGGTGCTGTGCGAGATCGTCAACCCCGACGGCAGCATGGCCCGCCTCCCCGAGCTGGAGCGCTTCGCCGCCACCCACCACCTCAAGCTGATCACCATCGCCGACCTGATCCACTCCCGCCGCCAGAGCGAGAAGCTGGTCCGCCGCGTCGCCGAGGCGCGCATCCCCACCCGCTGGGGCGACTTCACCGCCTACGCCTACGAGTCGATCCTCGACGGCGAGCAGCACCTGGCCCTGGTCAAGGGCGAGGTCGCCGGTCAGGCCCAGCTGTTGGTCCGGGTCCACTCCGAGTGCCTCACCGGCGACGCCTTCGGCAGCCTCCGCTGTGACTGCGGCTCGCAGCTGGACGGCGCGCTGCGCCGCATCGCCGCCGCCGGCCAGGGCGTGGTCGTCTACCTGCGCGGCCACGAGGGCCGCGGCATCGGCCTGGCCCACAAGCTGCGCGCCTACCACCTGCAGGAGAACGGCCGCGACACCGTCGACGCCAACCTGGAGCTGGGCCTGCCGGTCGACGACCGCGAGTACGGGATCGGGTCGCAGATCCTCGCCGACCTCGGCGTCACCACCATGCGGCTGATGACCAACAACCCCGCCAAGTACCGCGGCCTGGAAGGCTACGGCCTGCAGATCGTCGAGCGGGTCCCGCTGGAGACCTACCCGAACCCCGAGAACCTCCACTACCTGCGCACCAAGCGGGAGCGCATGGGCCACCTGCTCGATCTGCCGGCCGACCAGGCCGGCGCCGCGACCGAGACCGCGACCGAGACCACGGCCGGGGAGGGCGTATGACCCGCACCTACGAAGGCGGCATGCGCGGCGACGGCCGC
>DASWDC010000273.1:0-5269 GCA_036395655.1 Actinomycetota bacterium
CGGGCCAGATGCGGTGGAGGGTCTCGGCTGGGGACGGATAGCGGGCGCGCAGGGCCGCGTCCTGGTCGTCCTTGCCGGCCTTGGCGAGGGTGGCGGGGGTGGCGAGGCTGCGGATCGTCTCGTCCTCCAGCAGGTGGGACAGGACCGTGAGGGTGGGCTGGTCGGTGACGCCCGACAGGATCACCTTGGCGCGGTGGCTGGAGAGGATCGTCTCGGCGCGGTCGCCGTAGCGGGCCTGGATCTGGGAGACGTGGCGGAAGGTGGTGAGCAGCTGGACGCCGTGGCTGGCGGCGGTGGCGGCGAGCGCGTCCAGGCCGGGCAGGGCCACCGCGGTGGCGGCGTCGTCGAGCAGCAGCAGCAGCGGCGGGTCCAGGGGTTTGCCCTGCTCGCGGGAGCGTTCGTAGGCGAGGTCGACGACCTCCTGCACCAGTGCGGTGAAGACCGGGCCGAGGCGGCGCTGCTCGTGCGCGGGCGCGCAGACGTAGGCGGTGTTGGCGTGGCCGTCGAGCAACCGGTCGGCGGAGAACTGCGCGGCGAGCACGGTCTGCTTGAGCGCCGGGTCGGCGTAGGCGGCGATCACCGCCAGCACCGCCGCGTACACCTGCCCGCGGTGGCCGCTGGTGAGGCCCGAGACAAGCTGGAGCGCGTCGCGGGCGGCGGGCTCGCCGGCCATGCTGAGCGCGGCGGCGACCTCGGCGTGCTCCTGGCGCTGCACCCAGCGGGCCACGTCGCCCATGGAGCGGTCGGAGGTGGCGGCGGCGAGCAGCAGCGCCGCCAGCAGCGCCACGGCGGCGTTGTGCAGGAAGTCCCCGTCGGGAGAGGGCTGGCTGCCGCGCCGGGAGGTGTCCACCAGCGAGCGGGCCATCCGGTAGGCGCCCTCCCAGGCGCCGCAGCGGCCCAGCGGCGACCAGTTGGAGCTGTCCAGGCCGGTGACGCCCGCCGGGTCGAACAGGTGCACCTCGCCGCGCTGCCAGCGCTGGCTCATGGTGTGGCGGATGAAGTCCGGGTTCATCCCGGCGGCCAGCACCGGACCGCTCCATTCGAGGATCGCCGGCACCACCATGCCGCTGGTCTTGTGGCTGGAGGCCGGGCCGAGCACCACCACCGGCTGGGACGCCCCGGCGGCGACCAGCCGACCGTTGGTCCGCCCGAGGGTGACCCGCCCGGCCTCCGGCGCGCGCACGAACAGGTCGCGGAACAGCTGCGGCCGCGCCCACCCCGACGGGAGGGTCTGGCCGGCGGGCGAGACCTGGCGGGCGGGCGCCACCGCGCCCGTGCGGCGCCGCAGCCAGCGCAGCACCATCCCCAGGTACAGCCAGGCGGTGGTGGCGAGCAGCAGCAGGACCATCAGGACGGCGTAGAACATCACTGGGCTCGGCAGCTGGCCGCGGACCGCCGCCGGCCAGGCGTGCGCCGGGTCGCTCGGATGCCCGAAGAACCCGATCAGCACCCCGCCCATCTCGCTCAGCGACATCGCCGGCCAGTGGCCCGAGGCCAGGTAGCCGCCGACCTCCCCGGTGAGCCACAGCGTCACCAGCGCCCCGAAGGTGATCAGCATCACCACCAGCAGGAACTGCTCGCTGGAGCGCTGCGGCGTTGGAAGCTTCCCACTCATGGACGACGCACCGCGCTCATGGTTCGCCGCTTCCGGTGCGCCCGCCCAAGTGCCTCATGATGCCCCGCCGCTGATCGCCTGGGCGTCGTCGGACTCCGGTTCCGCCCACGGCGGCGGGCGGCCATCCATGTTGGCGTCGGTGTCGACGATCTCCCGCTCGATCACCTGGTCGATGCGGTGCTGCACGATGAACGAGCGGCGCCCGACCCGCCACAGCGCCTCGCCGCGCTCCAGCGTGGGGATCTGCTCCACCTCGGTCTGGGTGAGACCGAGCAGCTCCCGGGCCTGCTCCACCTCGCCGGGCGACTGCCGGTAGATCACCCGCGTCTCGGAGTCCTCCAGGAGGCCCTTGGCGAGCTGCACCTGCTCGCTGCCGGCGTCCCCGGCGGCGGTCAGGTCCGACAGCCGGTGCATCACCGCGATGTTCTGCACGCCGTACTGGCGCGCGAGCTTCCAGCTCTCCCGC
Organism: Actinomycetota bacterium; assembly: GCA_036395655.1. Taxonomy (GTDB): domain Bacteria; phylum Actinomycetota; class CALGFH01; order CALGFH01; family CALGFH01; genus DASWDC01. Next base: position 2,082 of record DASWDC010000273.1, read on the forward strand.
AGCCAGCGCGCGATCGCCAGGTGCCGCAGCACCACCCACGCCTCGTCGAGCACCACGATGCGCCGCACTCCGTCGTTGCGCGCCCACGCCCCCTGCAGCCACGCGGCCGTGCAGGCCATCAGGATCGGCCGCGCCTCGTCCTTGACCTCCCGCAGGTTGAACACCACCAGCCGCCCGGTCAGGTCGATCCCCCGCGAGGTCGGCCCATCGAACATCCCCCGCAGGTCCCCAGCCCCCATCCTTCGCAACGCCAGCGCCAGCTGCCGCCCGTCCTCCGCCAGCCGCCCCATCGAAGCCCGCAACTCATGCGCGGTCGCATCCGAAGGATCCAGCAACCGGTTCACCACCTGCGGCACGACCGGCTGTATCCCCCGGTTGGACGCCTCGATCACCGCCTCATGATGCGCCCGCTCCAGGCAGGCGTCCTCCTCAGGCCGCAGGTTCCGCCCAAGCATCACGGTCCCAATGGACCGCAGCAGGGCGAGCTGCGACTGTCCGGAGATCATCGGATCGAGCGGGTTGAGCCGCAGCATGCCGCCGGTCGCGAACCGGATCGGCTCGACGCCGCAGTAGGCCGCCAGCCGGTTGTATTCGCCCTTCGGGTCGATGACCCAGGCGGTGCGACCGAAGAGCATACTTCTAAAAAGGAACGTTTTGACCAAGCTCGACTTAGCATACCCAATCTGCCCAATTACGAGCATATTTGGGCCCGTGATCTCACGCCCGTAAAGAGAGAAGCTGTCGTAACAGAAACTTCCACCGAAGACATCACGACCGATGTAGACGCCTTCACTGCCAAGACCGCCTTCTGAGACAAATGGGTATGCGGCCTGAAGGTGAGCGGTCGTGACCCGATGGGCTGGCCGGCGCGCTCTGGTCCTCATCGCAAGCCTCGGCAAAGGGGCAGCGCAGAGAACGTGAATGCGATGTCCTGCTCCCCGTCGCAGCGCTGCAATTCGAGGCGGGACTGGCCGGCGGCGTGTTCGACTTCGCCGCAGGCTTCGAGGAGGGAATCGGTGTCGTCGGCGGTGACGGTGATGTAGCCGGAGAAGCGGACGTCGGCGTGGCCGTCGGCGAGGTCCTGTTCGCGGCGGGCGACCGCGTCCGCCTGGTTGCGGCGCTTGGCGGTGCCGAGGAAGCCGAGCTTCTGGCGGAGCTCCTCGTCGGCGACGTCGGCGGTCTTGGCGAAGCCGACGGCGCGCATGGCCTTCAGCGGCGGGACCGGCTCCATGGTGACCGAGACCGTGCGCATGCAGCGGGTCTGGACCAGGAGGGGGGCGAGGAAGTCGGGGCCGACCTCCATGCGGGGCCATTCGGCGATCCAGTAGGTGGCGTGGACCACGTCGTTGGTGCGGTAGTGGCTCCAGTAGGTCTGGGTGCGCTGGGGCCAGGCGTTGCGGGCGCTGACGCCCTCCTCGCGGCTGGAGTCGGCGGTGGCGAGGCGGGCGAGGTTGGTGCGGGCGTGGGGGTCGTAGGCGAGGCGGATGGTGGCGGCCAGGCGGCGCGGGCCGAGGGCGTGGAGGACCTCGACCTCGGCGGACTCCAGGCGGCGGGCCATGGTTTCGAGCTCGCGGGCGAGGACGGTGCAGGCGCCGGTGTCGCGGCCTCCGGCCTGGCGGATCAGGCGGTGGGCCTTGGAGGCTGAGACCTGCATGGCGATGTAGAGCTCGTGCTGCTCGGTGACCGGGCCGGCGCCGTGGGTGAGGCGCAGGTAGCTCTGCAGCGGCAGCGCGTCGATGCCGATCGACGGGTCGATCGCGTCGCGCAGGTAGCGGGAGAGGGCGTTGCGGTCGTCGGGGACGGTCCGCTCGATCCACTGCAGCCGGCTGATGGGGCTGCCCTCGCGGGCGAGGCCGGCGACCACGCCGGCCCAGCCGGCCAGGCGGTAGGCCTTGTCGGCCGGGTCGAGCAGCACGAAGGAGCGCGCCCGCGCCTGGATCACGGCGGTGAAGGTGCCGTTGGCGCGGTCGGCGATCACGCCCAGCTCGACGCCGCGGAAGGGGAAGGCGATCAGTTCGATCTTGCCAATTGGATCGGGCAGCTTGACCGGGACGTCGCCGCCCTGGAAGCGGGTGCCGGCCTCGGCCGCACCCGAGCGGTAGCGGTCGCGGCCAGAGAGCCTGCGGCCGAGGAACGATGCCATCACCGGTGCCCACTCATTCAGTGTCCTGCCTCCGAAGGGCACGAAGGTGCCCAGCATGCCGACGCCGAGGATCATGGCGCCGATCGCCAGCCCGATGCCGTTGCGGATCGCTTCGACGATCATGATGACCAGCGCCACCGACACCCCGAGGACGGCGACCTGGCCGGCTCGGAGGCTGCCGATCAACCCGCGGCGCTCCAGCGGGCCGAAGCGGTAGCGGTAGTCGACGTGGCTGGCCGTGTTACGCATCCGATCCGACTCCGCCCTCTGGGGCCAGCTCGGGCAGCTTCAGCGGACGGGCCATGCCGCCGCCGAAGCCGCCGCCGCTGGAACCGGACCCGTTCGACGACGGGGCGGGCCCAACCTCCGGCTTGGGGGGTGGCGGCACCGGCCGGGCGCCGCCCTCGGGAAGGCCGCCGCCGTCGGGGGTCATGGTCGCGAAGCCGGAGTTGACTCGCTGGCGCGCGCCTGAGACCGCGTTGGAGGCCGCGCCACTGGCCGCGCCAGCCCCGCCGGCCCAGCCCGAGCCGGCGCCGCCGCCGGCGCCGCGGAAGCGGGACTGGATCATCTGCGACACCACCGAGGTGCCGGTGAAGGCGGTGGCGCCCTGGGTCGCCTGGCGGAGCGCGGCGCGCTGCTGGCCGGCGCTGACCACCGCCGCCTCGGCCAGCGGGATGAGCCGCAGCAGCGCGATCGGGGTGAAGGCGGCCATCAGCAGCAGGGCGCCGCCGGCCAGCACGCCCTCGAACTTGTCGGCGAAGCCGCCCTGGGCGAGGCCGGAGGCGGCCAGGTTGATGATCGCCACGATGAACACCTTGGCGAAGACGATCGCGATCAGGAAGTCGATCAGCCGCTTGCACCAGCGCCAGCCGGATGGCCAGATCATCGCCGACAGGCCGATCGGCAGGAACAGCACGGCGATGTAGATCGCGGCCGAGCGCAGCAGCAGCTCCAGCCAGATCGAGAAGGCGCCGAGCACCACCACCATCGCGCCGAGCAACACGCCGAACACGGGCACGGCCGGGTTGGCGGTGCCGGCGCCGAT
>DASWDC010000274.1:0-9310 GCA_036395655.1 Actinomycetota bacterium
GATGGGCACCGACCGCGTCCTCCAGGCCACCCTCGACCGCGCCGCGCACCTCGACCTGCAGGTGGCGCTGCTGCCCGCGCTCCGCGACCTCGACCGCGTCGAGGACCTCCATGCCGCGCTGGAGGGCGGCGAGCTGGACCGCGCCCCCCGCACCCGCGCCGCCGCTTGGGAGCTGCTCGCCGCGGCTCCCGGGCACGGGCGTGGCCTCTGCGACGGCGCCGGTGCGCTCAGCGCCCGGGGATCATCCCGGTGAGCGCCGCTACTGACCCTCGACACCGACGGGTTTCACGCACTCCCAGGCGGCGTGCATAAAGCTGGGCCGCAGCCAGCTTCGCTCAGCGACCTCGTCGCTGGCGACCACGGTGAGGTCAGCCGGATCGGCGGCCTTGACCATCCCGATCGCGTCGAACTCCCCTGAGATCCCCTCGGGCCAGTCGGTGTCCAGACTCAGCACCCGGCGACGGAAGTCCTGCGTGACCAGCACCGTCGCCGTGAAGCCGTGATCCCGCAGCCGCTCGGTCAGGTCGAAGCCGAACCGCCAGAACACCGGGGTGTTGTCCTCGTGAAACTCTGGCTCGACTGGCGGCGCGGTCGCTGGCTGCACCAGAGGAACCTGGATCAACGCCCGCCCGCCTGGACGAAGCACCCGATGGAGCTCGCGCAAGGCAGCGTCGGTGTCAGGGATATGCTCGAGGACGTGCGCGGTCATCGCCAGATCGAGCGACCCGTCGGCAAGCTCCATCCGCGTCAGATCAAGCTTGAGCTCGGTCCTGTGGGCGCGCTCGTCGTAGTCACTGGCTAGGTAGTCCACCCGGCGTCTCATGGCCTGGCGGTAGTCGTCCCCGAGCCGCGGGCTTGTCTCCAGGACGCGCAGGCCGCGCCGGTACGGCACCCGCTGCACCATGCAGAGGTAGAGGAACCGGTCGCGGCCAACCGCGCCGCAGCGCGGGCATTTCGCGGACTCGCTGTGGAGCCCTCCCTCGAACTGTTCACCGCGCCAGCCGCAGAGCAGACACCAGCAGCCCCGCTTCGGCACGTCTCGGTTGGTCAGCGGCCGCCAAGGCCGATAGCGGATCGGCCGTCGCAACCTCCCCCGAGCGATCTCACTCGTCTTGCGCAGGTAGTGGAGCGTGAGATTCCGCGCGGCGGCAGCATACGACATCGACGGGCTCCTTGGGATCGGCAGGCGACTTGCCGAGAGCTCACGAAGAGAAGACCTCTAGCCACCATTCAACTTTATTGCGGGCGAATGAGCAAAATATCGCCATTACGCACACTCTCCCGAAGGGAGCCCATCAAGTTCGCGATGCTGGTGTCGGTCTGGCTCAGCGCTCTTCAACCAGATCCAAGCTGGTGGAGATGTCGACCCAGCCGCCGATCGTCCCGGGCGACCGGGCAGAAGTCGGCGTGGAAGCCGAACACCCGCTCGATCTTGGTCCGCTGGTCGTCATCAACGCCGTCGGCACGCAGCTGGTAGGTGACGTGGATCCGCTTGACAACCAGGACCTTGCCGTCCAGTTCGATCTCGCCGACCGCGTCTGTCTGAAGACGACCGTCTCCAGAGGAGATACCCTTGGCCTCAAGGGCACCCCCGAAGGTGCGAGTCAGTCACCCGGCGGCAGCGGCCACCAGGTAGTCGAGGGTGGTGGTGTGGGGCTCCTGCTCGTCAGGCTCGATGCCGTAGTGCTCGGCGACCGCGTCGTGCACGCCGAACACCACCGGCTCCTCCAGGGCCGGCAGCGTCGCGGTCCGCAACGGCCCCCGCTGCCGCGTGACGCTCACCTCTGAGCGGTAGACAATCTCTCCCATCGCGACTTCCTCTCTGCTCGCGGCGGCTTCCCACTGACTCTTTGAATGAGCTCTCTCACCAGTGATGACGATGGGGCGATCAACTGCCTGCCGGTACATCGTCCGGAAGCAGCCTGAACGAATCATGCCGGCTGAGGGGACGGATCATTCGGAAATGGCGGCGATCCAGGGTAGCGACAACGTCGGTGTGGAACTCACGGGCGAGTGCGACGTTGATGGCATCCGCGAGGCCGATGGCGGGATAGTCGCCGAGCACCGCGTGAGCGACGAGCAAGAATGGGCCAATGTCAGGAACCTCCCAACGTCCGGTCGCGACCAGATCAGTGATGAACCCCAGGACCGCCCTCGCCGGAGTCGGTCCCTGCCGTTTGGCGATCAGGTAGTCGAGTTCGGTGAGGACGCACGGCGAGACAACGACATGACCAACCGTCGTGAAGCCATCCCAGACGGCCTGATGGTGCGCGTCGGTGTCATTGAAGAACGAGAGCAGGGCGGACGTATCCGCGATTACGACCGGAAGGGGCTCAGGCATCCTCGCCGAATCCCTCGAGGAACTCATCGGCCCGCTCGGACAAGTCGGGGGGTCCGCTGAATGTCGGGACAGCGTCGTAGTGACCTATCGGGTCAGTGCGGAACGGGTAAACCGGTGGATCGTCCGGACCATACGGTCGCACAACGGCGATAGGCCGGCCGTTCTTGGTGACGATGACGGTCTCCCCGGCCTCGACACGGGCGAGGACCTGCGCGGTCTGCTGGTTGAGCTCTCGGGCTGTGGCTTCCATGAACCTACTGTACTACGCGTAGTACGCCTATGCCGGCAAGCACCGCTAGCCTAAATGCAGCAGCCAGCGGCCGCCGGCGAGGATCGCGGCGAGGGCGGTGAGGGTGAACAGGGCGACCCAGACCAGGCCGGGGACGCGGGTGAGGCGGGCGAGCTGGTCGGCGTCGGAGTTGGGGGCGCGGCGGCGGCGGCGCTCGTGCTGGAGTTCGACGACGGGGCGGAGCCCGCCGAGGAGCAGGAACCAGGTGAGCAGGTAGGCGAAGGCGGCCTGGACGGAGGCGGGGGTGAGCCAGGAGATCAGGAAGACGGCGGCGCCGGCGGCGAGGACGGTTGCGGCGCCGAAGGGGTTGCGGATCAGCACCAGCATGCCGCCGAGCAGCACCAGGCTGATCCACAGCAGCGCGGTGACGTGGCCGGCGGCGAGCAGCCAGGCGCCGCCGAGGCCGAGCAGCGGCGAGGCGATGTAGCCGGCGGCGCTGGTGAGGACCATCCCGGGGCCGGTCGGCCTGCCCGCCGAGACGGTCACCCCGGAGGTGTCGGCGTGCAGGCGGATGCCGCCGAGCCGCCGGCCGGTGACCAGGGCGGCGAGCGCGTGGCCGCCCTCGTGGGTGATGGTGGCGACGTTGCGCGCGACCCGCCAGGCGCGGTCGGGGACGACCGCCGCCAGCGCCAGCAGCCCGCAGGCCAGCACCAGCCAGGTGGGCGGGTCGGGCTGGGTGCCGACCACGCGGTGCCAGACCTCGGTGATCGTGTTGATGTCCGCCCTCCCTCCCGTCAAGCGGCGCGCCCGTTGCGTGAGCGCGTTCCGGTGTCGGGTTAGCGTCGCATGGAAAGCCGGGATTCTGCCCGCTCCTGGCTCGGCTCGGTAGGCTCTTGGCATGACTGACTGGGCAACGATTTCGTCGCTGGCCACCGCTGGGGCCACCCTGGCGCTTGCGGTCGCCACCTTCTCGTCGGTGCGCTCGGCCAACCGGGCGGCGCGGACCGCCGAACGGGCGCTGGAGGCGCGGCTGCGCCCGCTGCTGCTGTCCTCCCGGCTGGAGGACCCGACGCAGAAGATCATCTGGGCCGACGAGCACAAGACCACGGTCGGCGGCGGCAGGGCCGCCGTCGAGGTGGGCGCTGACGGCACCATCTACCTGGCCATGTCGGTGCGCAACGTCGGCGCCGGGATGGCGGTGCTGCACGGCTGGTACCCGCGGCCGGAGTGGCTGAGCGGCATTCCGGCGCCGAGCGACGTGCGCCACGAGGACCCCGAGCGGTTCCGGCGCCTGACCCGCGACCTCTTCGTCCCCGCCGGGGACTTCGGCTTCTGGCAGGGCGCCATCCGCGACGCCGACGATCCCCTGCGCGAGGGGCTGCCCGATGCCATCGCGGCGCGGCGGCGTTTCGGCATCGACGTCCTCTACGGCGACCACGAGGGCGGCCAGCGCATCATCAGCCGCTTCACGCTCGCTCCGGCTGCCGACAGCTCCTGGCTGTGCTCGGTCGCCCGGCACTGGAACCTCGACCGGCCCGACCCGCGCTGAATCAGCCGGGGCGCTCCTCCGGGTCGGCCTCCGGCTGCCAGGCGCGCAGCATGAAGCGCCGCAGCTTGCCGGTCGGGGTGCGGGGCAGCGCCTCCAGGAAGGTCACCGCCCGGGGCACCTTGAAGGCGGTCAGCTCGGCCCGGCAGCGGGCGAGCAGCTCCGCCTCCAGCGCCGTCCGGGCCGCCTCACCGCCGTGCGCCGGCCCCGCGACCACGAAGGCACGCAGGTGGGTGGCCCCATTCGGATCGCGGACGGCGGCGACGGCGACCTCGGTGACGCCGTCGTGGGTGGCGAGCAGCCCCTCGATCTCGGCGGGGGCGAGGTTGATCCCGCCGACGTTCTCGATGTCGTCGGCGCGGCCGGCCATGCGCACGAACCCGTCGTCGTCGAGCACCGCCAGGTCGCCGCTGCGCAGCCACTCGCCGTGGAGCGCCGCGGCGGTGGCTTCCGGGTTGTTCCAGTACCCGAGCAGCACGGTCGGGCCGTTGACCCACAGGACGCCCTGCTCCCCCGGCTCCGCCGGCCTCCCACGGACAGCATCGCTTCGCTCGCCTGCGTGCTCGGCCGGCGGGCACGGCCTGGCCGCCTCCCCGCCGGCGTCGCCGCCGGCGCGGACCTCGACCTGGTAGGGCGGCAGGGCCCGGCCGACGGTGCCGTCGCGCCAGGCGTCGGGGGTGTTGGACACGAAGGTCTGCCCCACCTCGGTGGAGCCGAGGCCGTCCAGGACGAGGCAGCCGAAGGCAGCACGGACCCGTTCGGCCAGGGCTGGCAGCAACGCCTCGCCCGCCGAGACGGCCAGGCGCAGGTCGCGGGTGGGCGGCCTCCCTCCGGCAACGGCGGCGAGCAGGTTGGCGTAGAGGGTCGGCACGGCGAACAGGATGGTTGGCTGGTGGCGCTCCAGCAGCGCGCCGATCGCCTCGGGCCGGGGCCGCCCGGGGTGCAGCACGGCGCTGGCGCCCGACAGCAGCGGGAACGCGAGCGAGTTGCCCAGCCCGTAGGCGAAGTACAGCTTGGAGGCCGAGAACAGCACGTCGTCCTCGCGGACCCGCAGCGCCCGCCGCGCGAACGCCTGGAAGTAGACCTCCAGGTCCCGGTGGCGGTGCAGCGCCGCCTTGGGCCGCCCGGTGGTGCCGGAGGTGAACTGCGCGTAGGCGGGCGTCTCGGGGGTGACCGGCGCGGCGGGGGCCGGCTCCACCTGGCGGATTCCAGCCGCCAGCCCTCCAGCCGAAAGGACCGGCACCGGAGCGAAGCGCCCAGCCAGCTCGTCGCCGCAGACCACGGTCGAGGGCGTGGCGTCCTCCAGCATGGCGGCGTGGTCGGCGGCGGCGAGCTGCGGGTTGACCGGCACGGCGATGGCGCCGAGCCGGGCGGCGCCGAGGAACGCCCAGGCGAACTCGACCCCGTCGGGCAGGGCGATCAGCACCCGGTCGCCAGGGCCGACGCCGTGGCGTGCCAGCAGCGCGGCGGTGCGGGCGGCGCCGTCGTGCACCGCGCCGTGGGTGTAGCGCTCGTCCCCGACCAGGAAGGCGCTGCGGTCGCGCCAGCCGGAGCGGGCGGCCAGCGTGGCGAGCCGCTCCGCGAGGTTGTGCCGGCGCTCCCCCATCTCGCGGAGATGTTACCGCCTGTTCCTGCCTGTTACTGCTTCGCGAGGCTGTAGAGCTGCGGGCCGAGCCAGTCCCACACCAGGGTGGCGCCGTCGGCGGTGAAGTGGACGCCGTCATAGCGGACCTTGGTCCCGTTGGCCGGGTCCTGCTGGCCGCCGGGGCAGAGGAAGTCGCGCAGGGGGAGCACGGTGACCCGGTCGCGGTGCGCGGCGGCGAAGCGGCCGAGGACCTGGTTCAGCCAGACGCCCCTGGCGGGGTCGTCGCGGGCCTTGGCGATCCAGGCGTAGGCGTCGGCGGTCTGCGGCTCCTGGAAGCAGGGCACGTTGAGGATCGCGATCCGGCGGCTGACCGGTGCCAGGGTGTCGATGGCGAGCTGCAGCTCGCTGTCGAGGTAGCGCTCGTCGTCGGTGCTGCCGGCCCGCAGGGTGCGCCCGCCGACCCGCTTGTCGAGCACCTCCCAGGCGCCGATCAGCAGCACCGACACGTCCGGGTGGAAGGCGGCCGCGTCGGCGCGCCAGCGGGTCGGCCAGGTGGTGCACTTCGGGTCGACCGCCTGCACCGCGCCCTCGTCCTGGTTGACGCTGGGCGCGCGGGCCAGGCCGCAGCCAATGTCGGTGTCGCCGCCCAGCGTCATCCTCGGCACGGCCCCCTGCTGGTAGTTGTAGCCGAGCGTGAAGGCCACCGAGTCCCCCACCAGGAACACCCGGAACCCGTTGCCGCCGCTGCCTGGCGCTTGCCCGGCGCCCGTGCCGCTGCCCGGGGGCGGCACGGTGGGGAGGCCGGCCGGCCCGGTACCCGCCCGCAGGGTGGCGCCCTCCGCGCCAGCGCCGGGACCGGCGGCGGTGGTGAGCACCAGCAGCGCTGCCAGCCCCACCACCGCCCCGGCCGTCGCCGGCCGCGCCAGGCCGCGGCGGCGCAGGGCGCCCTGGCGGATCGGCTGCTCCAGCAGGAAATACGAGAGGAGCGCCAGCGCGAAGGTGGCCGCCAGCCGCACGGCGAGCAGCGGCACCGGGCCCAGGCGGGTCCGCTCCGGCGACAGCGCCACGTCCACAGGCCAGTGCCACAGGTACAGCCCGTAGGAGATGCGCCCGATCGCCGGCAGGGGTGCCAGCGAGAGCAGCTCCCGGACCCGCCCGTCGCCCTCCGGCTGGACCGCCGCGACGATCGCGCCGGCCGCCGCGACCGCCGCCAGCGCGAACCCGCCCCGGTACAGCCAGGTGGCGGTGTCGGGCACCCGCAGCATCAGCGCGGCCAGCCCGCCGAGCCCGGCGACCCCGAGGCTGTCGGCGAGCACCCGCGGCAGCGGCCGGCCGAGCCGTGCCAGCGCGATCGCCAGGGCGCCGCCGAGCAGCAGCGCCTGCGCCCGCGTGTCGGTGCCGTAGTAGACCCGCGAGGGGTCGGTGCCCGGCTGGTACAGCAGTGCCATCAGCAGCGCCGATCCGAGCGCGCCGAGCAGCACCAGCCCGAGCAGCGGCGTGGGCAGCCCCCGGCGGGCCCGCCGCCCGGCCAGCCCGAGCAGGCCGAGCAGCAGCAGCGGCCACAGCAGGTAGTACTGCTCCTCGATGCCCAGCGACCACATGTGGGTGAGCGGCGACGGGTCGCCGAACTGCGCGAAGTACGGCAGGTGGCTGATGGCGAAACGCCAGTTGGCGGCATACCCGAGGGTCGCCAGCCCGTCCCAGCGCAGCCGCGCCCGGGTCGCCGCCGGCGCCAGCAGCGCCCCGTAGGCGGCCACCGCCGCCAGCATCAGGAACAGCGCCGGCAGCAGCCGCCGCGCCCGCCGGGCCCAGAAGCCCTTCAGGTCGATCCCGCCGCGCCCTTCCCACTCGGCCAGCAGCAGCGTGGTGATCAGGTAGCCAGACAGCACGAAGAAAAGGTCGACGCCGAGGAACCCCCCGGGCACCCATCCCACCTGCCCGTGGTAGAGCAGCACCGCCGCGACGGCGAGCGCCCGCAGCCCGTCGAGGGCGGGCTGGTACGGATAGGAACGCTGCAGCGCCACAAAGCCGCGAGATTCCACCGTTCTCCTCGTCCTTGTCAGGGGCACGGACGAGCGGTCGCCACACAGGCTACCGGACGGTAACAAACCCTATCACGCGGCACAAGCGGTTCAAGCCCCGGTCTCCTCCCCCAGCCAGGCGAGGTAGTCGGCGTTGCCGTCGCTGACCGGCACGGCGATCACCTCGGGGACCTCGTAGGCGTGGTGCTCCCTGACGTAGGCGGCGAGGCGCTGGAACCGTGCGGCGGTGGTCTTGGCGAGGCAGAGCCACTCGTCGGCGCGGTGGCGCTCGCCCTGCCACCAGAAGACGCTCCAGACCGGGCCGACGACCTGCACCGCCGCGGCCAGGCGTTCGGTGACGATGCCCTCCGCCAGCCGCCTGGCCGCGGCTTCGTCCGGGACCGCGACCGTCACCTGTAAGGGGACGATGCCTTTGCCCTTGCCTTGTTCGACCATGTCACCCCACCAGGGTTCCGGGGACGGCACCGTCGAGTGCCGCCAGATCGTCGGCGTCGAGGACGAGGTCGGCGGCGCCGAGCCAACCGTCGACCTGGGAGGCCTTGCGGGCGCCGACGATCGCGGCGGTCACCCCCGTCTGCGCGGCCACCCAGGCGACCGCGACCACGGCCACGGAGACGCCGTAGCGGGCCGCGATCGGCCGCAGCGACTCGGCCACGGCCAGGTTGGCCGACAGCCGGGGCTCCTGGAACTGCTCGTCGCGGCGGCGCCAGTCGTCGCGGGCGAGCTCAGCCAGCCGCTGCTCGCTGAACGCGCCGGAGAGCAGGCCAGACTGCATCGGGCTGTAGCAGATCGCCCCGGTGCCGTGCGCCACACACCAGGGCAGCAGCACCTCGAGCGCGCTCCGGTCGATCAGCGACAGCGGCGGCTGCAGCGCGTCGACATGGCGGATCCGCTCGCAGCGCTCCAGCAACGCCACGTCGAAGTTAGAGACGCCGAGGCGGCGGACCTTGCCGGCGTCGGCCAGCGCCGCCATGGCGGCCCACGACGCCTCGATCGGCGTACCGGTCTGCCGGTCGGGCCAGTGGATCAGGAACAGGTCGATCGCCTCGGCGCCGAGGCGGCGCAGGCTCTCGTCCACCTCTCGCCGGATCGTCTGGGGCCGCAGGTCGTAGAGGTCGCGGCGCCCGTCGGCCCAGAGCCCGCACTTGGTGGCGACGACGATCCGGTCGCGGTCGGCCCGCTGGCGCAGGACCCGGCCGACCAGCAGCTCGGAGTGGCCAAGGCCGTAGGCCGGCGCGGTGTCGATCCAGTTCACCCCCGCGTCCAGCGCGCGGTGCAGCGCCGCGATCGACTGGCGGTCGTCCTGGCGGCCCCAGCCCCAGGCCCACGGCCCGCCGATCGCCCAGGCGCCGAAGCCGACCACCGACAGTGCCGGACCGTCCCGCCCGAGAGTCCGGTAGCGCATCTCAGTACCCCTTTCGCTGACAGGGAGTCCCGGAACCGAGTGTGGGGCCGGCGGCGCTGTCGGCCAGGATCAAATGGAGGTCGCCGAAGGGGCCCCAGGCGTAGCGGCGGTCGAGCGCGGCGCGGTAGGCGCACTCCAGCGGCTCCAGCCCGGCGAGCGCCT
>DASWDC010000275.1:0-5195 GCA_036395655.1 Actinomycetota bacterium
TGCCGGTCGGCTCGAAGCCGAGCAGGCCCGACAGGTGGCCCTCCTGGAACACCCAGACAAGCGCGCCGAAGCTGGCGCCGAGCGACAACACGTTCATCACCACCGCCTTCAGCGGCACCACCACCGACCCGGTCACATACACCGCCACCGGTCGCTCCAGGCCGCGGATCTGGCTCACCAGCCGTGTGGCCACCGCTCCCTGGCTGGGCCCGTCCGGGGTCACGTCCAGCACGGTGACAACCGGCGGCACGCCCTGGTGGGGTGCGACCGAGGCCACGCCGGGAAGCGCGCGGACGCGGGCGACGAAGGCCTGGGCCTGGGGGTCGGCGGGGTTGATCTCGGCGAGGACGATGATCGGGTCGCTGCCGCGCCCGGGGAAGCGGTCCCGCAGCGTCTCGAACAGCTGCCGCACGCCGGAGGATCGCGGCAGCGCCTCCACCCCGGAGTTCTCCAGCTTCGCGTGGGCGAACGGCACCGCCAGCAGCGCCAGCCCGACCACCAGCAGCGGGACCAGCGCCCAGGCGAAGCGCTGCACCACCCGCGAGACGCGGTAGAACACGCCGTGGTCGGAGCGGGTCGCTCGCGCCGGCTTGATCCGGCGCCCCCACAGGCCCAGCAGGGCAGGGATCAGGGTGATGGCGGCGACCATCGCGACCAGCACCACGCCGATGCCACCCCAGGCCATCGAGCGCAGGAATGGCACCGCGAACACCAGCAGCCCGGACAGGGCGATCGCCACGGTGAGCCCGGAGAAGGCCACCGTCCGCCCGGCGGTGGCCAGCGTCCGCTCGATCGCGGCGGCAGCCTCATGTCCGGCGCGCTCCTCCCGGAACCGGCTCACGATCAGCAGCGAGTAGTCCACCGCCAGGCCGATGCCGAGCATGGTGATGACGTTGACCGAGTAGGTGGAGGTATCGGTCAACTGGCTGACCCCGAGCAGCACCAGCAGCGCCCCGGCGATCGCCACCAGCGCGACCACCAGCGGCACCAGCAGCGCCACGACCCCTCGGAAGATGAGGAACAGCAGCACCACCACGAACGGCAGCGCGATCATCTCGCCGCGTTCCAGGTCCTTCTGGGCGCGGTCCTGGAAGTCAAGGTTCGCGGCCCGGTTGCCGCCGACCAGCACCCGTGGCGCGCTGATCCGCCGCAACCGCGCGGTGACCTGGTCGCTCGCCTGGTTCTCCTGGCTGACGGAGAGGTCGTCGCGCAGCTCCACCTCCAGCAGCATGGCGCGCCGGTCGCTGGCGAGCAGGGCGGGGACCGGCGTGGCCACCGGGTCGATCACGCGGCGGACGTCGGGCCGGGCGCGCAGGTCGGCGACGGCGGCGGCGACGCTCGCCCGCAGGGCGGGGTCGTGGACGTCGCGGCCGTCGAGCAGCGCGGTCACCTCGGTGCCGCTCTTGGTGGCCTGGTTGAGGCGCTGCAGCGTGACCACAGACTCGGCGTTGCCGCGCAGGCCGTTGCCGCTGTCGAGATGGGCGAAGACGCGCGGGCCAACCAGGATGCCGACCACGAAAATGCCGAGCCAGACGAATGCGACGAGCCGCCGCCGCCGGTAGGTGAACCGGCCGATGGCAGCGAACATTGCGACCCTCCCGTGCCTGGCTGCCCTGCCTGGTGGTGGTGCTGGCTGCTGCCTGCTGGCCGTTGGTGGTTGGCTCACCGAGGGCCATTCGCGCAGACTGTGACGTACTACTCTACGTCGGCAGGTCCAGACATACATCTGCTTTGCTTCGGAGGCCGCCGTTCTCGCCCGGTGGCCTGTGGATATCCGGGAAGTCCTGTCCCTGGTCCTGGTAATACTGGGAGTGACCTTCGACCACAGCACCGAAATGCCCAGGGGGAAGCGCACGTGGCGACACCAGTACCGGCGGACGAGGCGGCCAGGCGCGTCGACGAGCTGCATGCCCAGCTCCGGGACGCCTCCTACCGGTACTACGTGCTCAGCGATCCGGACATCTCCGACGCCGAGTACGACGAGCTGCTGCGTGAGCTGACCCGGCTGGAGCAGGAATACCCCGACCTGGTCACCCCCGACTCGCCGACCCAGACGGTCGGGGCGCCGCCGTCGGCGGCGTTCGCGCCGGTGCGGCACCGGGTGCCGATGCTCTCGCTGGACAACGTCTTCTCGTTCGAGGAGCTGGCCGCCTGGGGCAGGCGCACCGAGAAGGCGGTCGCCGAGGTCGGCGCCTACGTCTGCGAGCTGAAGATCGACGGCACGGCGGTGTCGCTGCAGTACGAGCGGGGCCGGCTGGTCCGCGCGGCGACCCGCGGCAACGGCACCGTCGGTGACGACATCACCCCGAACGTGCGCACCATCCAGAATGTCCCGGAACGGCTCGCCCTCGACGACCCGCCGCCCGTCTTCGAGGTCCGCGGCGAGATCTTCTACCCAACCCGGGCGTTCGAGAAGCTCAACGACCAGATGGCCGTCGAGGGCAGGCAGGTCTTCGCCAACCCGCGCAACGCCGCCTCGGGGGCGCTGCGGCAGAAGGACCCGCGGGTGACCGCGAGCCGGCCGCTGGCGATGCTGTGCCACTCCTTCGGGCAGGCCGACGGGATGCGCTTCGCCTCCCACTCGGAGTTCCTCGCCTTCTGCGAGGCTGCCGGGCTGCCGGTCGCCGCCGAGACCACCCGCGTCGCCACCCTGGACGAGGTGGAGGCCTTCGTCCGCTCCTGGAGCGAGCACCGCCACGACCTGGACCACGAGATCGACGGCGTGGTGGTCAAGGTCGACTCCACCAACCAGCAGCAGGAGCTGGGCCGCACCTCCAGGTTCCCGCGCTGGGCGATCGCCTTCAAGTTCCCACCCGAGGAGCGCACCACCCAGCTCCTGGACATCGAGATCTCCATCGGCCGCACCGGCGCGGCAACCCCGTTCGCGGTGCTGGAGCCGGTGCTGGTGGCCGGCTCCACGATCGGACTGGCGACCCTCCACAACCAGGACGAGGTCGCCCGCCGCGACGTGCGCCCCGGCGACACCGTCTTCGTCCGCAAGGCGGGCGACGTGATCCCCGAGGTGGTCGGCCCGGTGCTGAACAAGCGCCCGGCGGACTCCCAGCCCTGGGAGTTCCCGCGCGAATGCCCTGAGTGCGGGACCCCGCTGGTCCGGCCTGAGGGCGAGAGCGTGACCCGCTGCCCCAACACCACCGGCTGCCCGGCGCAGCGCTGGGCCACCCTGGTCCACTTCGGCTCGCGCGGGGCCATGGACATCGAGCACCTGGGGGAGCGGACCGTCGCCGCCCTGATCGACGCCGGCAACGTGCGCGACGTCGCCGACATCTACCAGCTCACCGCCGACGACCTGGCCGCGCTGGCCGGCTTCAAGGACAAGAGCATCGCCAACCTGCTCGCCGCCATCGAGGCGTCCAAGCAGCGCCCGCTCGACCGGCTGCTGGTCGGCCTGTCCATCCGCCACGTCGGCGACCACGTCGCGACGGTGCTCGCCAACCGGCTGAAGTCGCTGGAGGCGATCGCCGCCGCCTCGGAGGAGCAGCTCGCCGCGGTCGACGAGATCGGCCCGACGATCGCGGCCAGCGTCGCCGCCTGGTTCGCCGACGAGGGCAACCAGAGGCTGATCCGCCGCTTGGCCGAGGCGGGCGTCGCCACCGAGGCCGACGGCGGGGACGAGCCGGCGCTGCCGCAGACCCTGGCCGGGAAGGCGTTGGTGCTGACCGGCGGCTTGGAGGGGTACACAAGGGACGAGGCGAGCTCGGCGATCGAGGAGCGGGGCGGCAGGGTCACCTCGACTGTCTCCAAGAAGACTGACTACGTGGTGGTCGGCGCCGATCCTGGCTCCAAGGCCGCCCGCGCCACCGAGCTGGGCGTCCCGACGCTTGACGAGGCGGCCTTTCGCGATCTGCTGGAACGAGGTGAAATAGAACCGTGAGCCAAGTTTGGACTCCCTGGGACCCGGAAGGGTCGCGGCCGCAGCAGCCGTCAGGGCAGGAACGCGGGCCCGACCCGGAGCCGATCGTCCGCACGGTGCGGATCGGCTTCCTGCTGGCCGGCATCATGGTCGCGGCGATGATCAACGCCGGCCTGCACCAGACCCTCGCCCGCGTCCCCGACGATTCGGGTGTGGCCCTGACCGGGGTGCTGGCTGGCGGGGTGCTGGCCGTGGTCGGCTGGGCGGTGTGGGCGTTCCGGCCCTCGCGGCTGCTGCTGATCGGCAAGCGCGCCGCGCAGTCCCCCAACCCGCGTGAGCGCCGCCCCCGCGCCGAGCGTGCCCGCGCCATGGGCTTCCGCGGCCTGGCGATGTCGTGGACCGGCCAGGCGATGATGTTCTGCTTCGTCCCCGCCCTCGCCGGCCTCGCCCTCGACATGGTCCACGGGCAGGCCTGGGAGCTGCTCGCCTTCTCCGCCGCCAGCCTGCTCGCCGGGTTCCTGTTACAGCACCAGGTCGCCGGCGCGGTCCGTCTCGCCGTCGACGACCCCGAGCTGCAGGCTCGCTACGGGTCGCGCTGACCGGCCACCGACGGCTGCGCGGCGCCGAGGCGTCCGGCCACGCGGCTACGGGGCCGCCAGGAACTTGACCTCGCTGATGGAGGTCCGGGGGAGGTCGGTGCCCGGGTAGATGCTGAGGATCACCAGGCGGAACTTGCCGACGCTGCGCGGCGGGAAGCTGATCTTCTGGAAACCGCGCTTGTCGGCCAAGCTGAAGTTCAGGCTGGAGCCGTCGGCGAACAGCAGCGCGATGCGCTGGGGCCGCGGCCGGGCGATGAACTGGTCGCCAGAGGCCCCGGCGGCGATCTGCAGCTCGGTGAGCTTCACCGGCGTCGCGAAGGTGAACTGCAGGAACGGTTGTGCGTCGGTGCCGGGGACGTGCCGTGACCAGTAGGTTGTCAGGTTGCGGTCGATCACGTTGCGGGCAACTCGCTCCCCGGACTCGCTGGAGGCGGTCGCGGTCAGCGGGCGGACCACCACCAGGGAGGCGACGGCGGTGCCCGGTGCCGGCTTGGCGGCGACCGCGGCGTGCGGGTGGCGCAGCCCCCGGGTCGCCACCATCACAACCACGGCGACGACTGCGAGCAGCACGACCACGGCCAGCAGGCGCACGACCCGCTCCCGCCGCTCCCGCCCGGCCGGCGGTGCGCCAGGCTGGAGGGCGGCCTCGCCCGTGGTGACCCGCCCGGGCCCAGCTGGCGGCAGGGTCAGGCGCGTCTCGCAGTGGTGGCACTCGATCCATGTGG
>DASWDC010000276.1:0-5884 GCA_036395655.1 Actinomycetota bacterium
TCACCGCCGCGACGACGATGATGATCACCACCGCCGGCCGCCACGCCTTGATCATGGCGCGCGATGACAGCACCCCCGCCATCGACAGCGCCACCAGCACCAGCGGGAACTCGAAGGTGATCCCGAAGGCGAGCCCCATGAAGAACACGAAGCGGAGATATTCGTCGGCGGTGAACAGGCTGAGCAGGTTGGTGCCGCCGATCCCGACCAGGAAGCCGATCGCCTTCGGCAGGGTGAAGAAGGCCATCCCCAGGCCGAACACGAACAGCAGCGTGGTCGCCAGCGAGAATGGGATCGCGTAGCGCCTCTCCCTGCGCTTGAGCCCCGGGGTGATGAACCGCCAGATCTGAAAGGCGACGATCGGCATCGCCAGCGCCAGGCCGAGCACCGCCGAGACCCGCAGACGGATCCCGAACGGGTCCAGCGGGCTGGTCGCCAGCAGTTGGCAGCGCGCCACCCCCGCCGCGTTGGCGAAGCGGTACTTGGCGGGCAGATGGCAGTAGGAGGTGGTGAGCAGCTTCAGCGCCGGGTTGTAGAGCACGAAGAACGCGACCAGGCTGGTGATCACCAGCGCGGCGCAGCTCTTGATCAGCCGGTCGCGCAGCTCGGCGAGATGCTCGAGGATCGTCATCTCGCCCTCGGGATTCACCCGAGAACGACGCTGGAGGCGCATGGCGGAGGCGCGAGCGCTCTGTGGGGCGGGGGCGCCTACGCGCCGGCGCCGTTCTCGTCACTGGAGCCGGAAGCCGGCCTGGCCGCCTCGGGCTGGTCAATGGCCGCCTCGGCCTTGTCAGCCTGCTCGGCCTTCGCCCCGGACTTGTCGTCGCGTTGGGATTCGGCGAGGCCCTTCTTGAACTCCTTGATGCCGGCCCCGAAGTTGCGGCCGAGCATCGGGAGGCGGCTCGCGCCGAACAGCAGCGCGATGATCAGGATCACGAAGATCCATTTATCTTCAAACATCTTCCTGCTCCCTTTTGTCTGCCCCCGAGCCGACGGCTCGGTTGAGTCTACCGCTCCGCGGCGTTTCCGGGCAGTCGGGCAATCCTGCCGCTCAGCGGTGCCGCTCGCGGCCCGCCGCCCGCCGCCGCTGGTTGCGCTTCACGGCCGCCTGGCTGCGCTGCAGGCGCGCGGCCACCTCGGCGGCGTCCTGCGCCTGCGCGTTGAGGTCCTCCAGCGCCGGGGCGAGCTGCTCTGTGAGGTTGTTCACCGACGTGAGCAGCCCCTTCAGGTTGCCCCACAGCCGCAGCGCGGTGAACACGACGCTGCAGAGCACGCCGAGCCAGAACACACCGAGCAGGATGGCCAGCCAGGTCGGCAGCGGAACCTCCACGGGTCGGGGCCAGGGCCAGGGCGGTGCCATGACGCCCGCTCATCCTACCTGCAGGCCGCGAGGAAGCGCGCCCACCAGCCGGGCGCCTGCAGCTCGAAGTGGAAGTCGAGCAGGTCGTCCCAGGTCAGCGGGGGTCCGTGGTGCGGTTCGAGCGCCTCGGCGGGGAGTTGCTCCCGGTCGGCGCCGGTCCCGGGACCGGCGCTGGGGAGGGTGGCCTTGACCCCGGCCGAGGCGAGCAGGCGGACGATCCGGCGGTCGGCGGCCTTGGTGACCAGCAGGGTGCAGCTCGGGCAGGTGAACCGGTAGAGGCCGCGGCGCCCGAGCCGGCCGAGGCGCAGCTCGACCTGCGGCGGGGTCAGCTCCACCTCGCCACAGTCAGGGCAGGTCGCGCGGATCCGGGTCTCCGGCTCGCGGTCGTCGAGGTCGTCGTTGCGGTAGGCATCCACGGACGCGGGTATCGACCCTCGCCTGGGGGACCTTGAGGAGAACCGGTGCCGCCCCGGCGGGTCAGCGGCTGGCGTCGCGGTAGGGGGCGCGGTTGTGGTGGGCGGCCTCGGCGACCGCTTGGCGCAGCTCGGAGGGGCTGACCGGTTCGGCGTCGGGAGCGAGGCGCAGGATCAGGCGGACGACCCAGGCCAGCTCGTTGGTGGCCAGGCGGACCCGGAGGCGGCCGTCGGGGCGGCGTTCCTGCGCCAGGATCGGAAAGTACTCGGCGACCCATTCGGCGCGTTTGTCCAGGTCGAGCTCGCATTCGACGCCCTGGTCGAACGCGCCGCTCCAGGGCGACTCGGCGTAGGCGGCCGGGTCGAAGCGGGCGGGTCGCTCGAACGGCTCGCCAGTCTGGGTGACTGAGACGATCCGGTCGACGCGGAACAGCCGCTCCCCGGCGGCTTTGTGGCAATAGCCCGCCATGTACCAGTGCCCGGAGGCGGCGAACACCAGCCAGGGATCGACCTTGCGGCGGGTCAGGTCGCCGCGGGAGCCGCTCCAGTATTCGAGCAGCACCCGCCGGTCGGCGGCGGCGGCACGGACCAGCGCGGCCCGGTGGTCCCGCTCGGCCCCGCCCTCGCCGCTGTCGAGGTCGACCGAGACCTTGCCGGCCAGCTCCTGGACCCGGTCGAGCTGGTCGGCGGGCAGGACCGCTTCGAGCTTGGCGAGCGCGCGGGTGAGCGAGCCCTGCTCGGCGATCTCCGGCAGGGCAGCGAGCGCCCGCCCGGCGAGGTACAGCCCGGCGGCCTCCCGCCAGGTGAGGCGCGGCGCGCGGGCGAAATAGTCGGCCAGGGCGATGTGGACCTTGTCGCCGTCGATCCACGCCTCCATCAGGTCGCCCGGCCCATACGGCGGCACCCCGGAGACGTAGAGCAGGTCCAGGTCGGCGATCAGCTGCTCGCGGGTCATGGTGAAGCGCGCGCAGATCTCGTCGACGGTGGCCTCCGGATGCGCCATCAGCCACGGCACCAGGGCGAGCACCCGCCGCAGCCGGGCGCCCGCGCTGGTGTCGGCAGCGCCTCGCCGTCCAGGCCCGGCGCCCACGCCGGAGCCGGTCCCCGGAGTGGTGCTCATCCCCCGTTCACCTGCCTCCGCTGTCCCGGATCGACCAGGTCGAGGAGCCCGCCGAGACGGCTGGCCGCCTCGGCGCGCAGCTCCGGCGGCTCGACAACCTCGACGGCGTTGCCGATCGCCCACATCAGGAAGGTCGAGGGGTCGCCGACTGGCAGGCGCAGGGTGACCCGGCCGCTCGCGTCGGGGTCGCCCTCCCGCTTGGCGCCGCGCAGCTCGGCGAGACGAGCGGCGCTCTCGTCGGCCCGCACGATCGCGATCGGCATGGCATCGGGCTCGCCGGCCGTCGGCAGCAGCTCCCGCGGGTCGAAGTCCACCGGCACCTCGTATTCCGGCCCGCGGCTGGTCGGCTTGGCCAGCCGCACCGCCCCGCGGAACCGGGAGAGCCGGAAGGAGCGCAGCGCCTCGCGGTCGGCGTCATGGCCGGCCACATACCAGGTGCCGCGCCGGTGGATGAGCGCATAGGGGTCGAGGCGACGCTCGGTCGGCTCGCGGCCCGGCGGCTGATAGGAGAACCCGATCCGCTTGCGGCTGGTCACCGCCTCCAAGAGGGCCGCGAGCAGCGGGCTGGTCCCGTCGAGGTTGGCCTGGACCGTGTCCGGGCCAGCGCCGGGGTCCAGGTCGAGCTTGGCCAGCCCAGCGACCGCGGCGGCGTCGCCGGCGCCGCCGCCCGACCAGGCCCGCGCGGCCAGCGCCAGCGCGGCGCGCTCGTCGGGGGCGAGGTCGAGGGCTGGCATGGCGTAGGCACCCGGGTCGATGTAGTAGCCCTCGTCGGTGCCCCAGGCGTCGATCGGGGTACGCTCGACCGGCACTCCGAGCCCGCGGAGCTCCTCTTTGTCCCGCTCGAACATACGCCGCAGACTCTCCCCGGTGGCCTCGTAGCCGGGCACCAGCTCGGCGATCTGGTCGAGGGTGAGCGGGCGGTGGGTGTCGAGCAGGAGGGCGGTCAGGTTGACGAGCCGCTCGACCTTGCGCATGCGCGCATGCTAGTCGTTTTGGGCTGCTCTGGTCGAGCGGTTTCCCCCGGCCGCGTTGCCGTCAGCGGATGGGGCCGGGTAGCCTGGCGGGCGTGACGTGAACAGTGCCGTCCAGTTCATCGGAGCGTGCGTGACCGAGCCAGCTCCCAGCCCCTCGACCCGGCGCGCGGTGCTCGACCTGCTCAAGCGCGAAGGGCCCCAGACCGTGGCGCGCCTCGGCGAGGCGCTCGGCGTCTCCGGGGTGGCGGTCCGCCGCCACCTGGAGGCCCTGATCAGCGACGGCCTGGTGACGCAGACCGCCAGCGCGAGCGGCCGGGGCCGCCCCGCCCACGTGTACGCGCTCACCGAGGCTGGCCACGACCAGTTCCCCCGCAACTACCACCAGCTCGCCGCCCAGCTGCTGGAGGCGGTCGAGGAGCGCTTCGGCGCGGGCGCGCTGGAGTCGCTGTTCGAGCGCCGCCAGCAGGTCCTCGCTGCGCTGTACGCGGCCCGCACCCATGGCCGGCCGCTCGGCGCGCTGGCGGCGGAGCTGGCCGCGATCCAGGACGAGAACGGCTATATGGCCGATTGGGAGCAGACCGGCACCGACCGCTATGTGGTCAGCGAGCACAACTGCGCCATCCGCTGCGTGGCCAGCGCCTACCCGCAGGCCTGCCAGCATGAGCTGGCGCTGTTCCAGCAGCTCGCCGGCCCGGCGGTCGAGGTGCAGCGGATCGAGCACCTGCAGGCCGGCGACTCCCGCTGCGCCTATGTGCTGCGTCCGGCGTCGACCCCCACCCCCAACGCCAACGGCGCCGGCGAGTAGCCGCGGCGCCGGCGCGGGATAATCCCGGGATGATCAGGATCCGCAACGGCACGGTGACCGCGCTGCTGGCTCGCCGGCCCGGCGCCACCGAGGTGGCCGTCTCCGTCGAGCCCGAGGGGGTCGAGGCGCGCGCCCTCGGCTATGATGACCTGACCGGGCCGCTCAAGGTCGGCGACCGGGTGGTGCTGAACACCACCGCGGTCGCCCTGGGACTTGGCACCGGCGGCCTCCACCTGGTGATGGCTCGCCTCGACGGCCCCGGTGACCGCCATGACGGCCATGACGAAGGCGGTCCGGGAAGCCCAGGGCACCTGATGAAGGCCCGCTACACCCCCGCGCAGGTGCGGGTGCTGGCGGTCGAGGAGGAGGCGAGCCCGCACCGCGGCGCCGTCGAGGCGGTCACCGATCTGGGTGGGATGCCGGTGGTCTGCGCGGAGCTGCATTCCATGGTCCCGGTGATCGCGGCGGCCGCCCGCGCCGCCGGTGCGGACCTCACCGTCGCCTATGTGATGAGCGACGGGGCCGCGCTGCCGCTGGCGTACTCGCGGCTGGCCGCCGAGCTGCGCGACGCCGGGCTGGTCGCCGGGATCGTCACCGCCGGGCAGGCGTTCGGCGGGGACCTGGAGGCGATCACCCTCCACTCGGGGCTGGCGGCGGCGCGGGCGGTGCTCGGCGCCGATGTGGCGGTGGTGGCGCAGGGCCCGGGGGGGGCTGGGACCGGGACGGCCTTCGGGTACTCCGGCACGCAGGTGGCGGAGATGCTGCACGCGGCGGCGGCGCTCGGCGGGCGGCCGATCGCCTGCCTGCGGATGTCCACCGCCGACCGGCGGGAGCGGCACCGGGGCGTGAGCCACCACAGCCTGACCGTCCTCGGCCGCCTCACCCTCACCCGGGTCACCGTGGCGCTGCCGGCGCTCGACGACCCGGCGCTCGCCGCGCTGGTCAACCGGCAGCTCGTCGCGGCGGGTGTGGCCGGGCGGCACGAGCTGATCGCGGTGCACCCTCCAGCGGATCCGGCGGCGCTGCTGGCGAGCTGGAACCTCAAGGTCACGACCATGGGCCGCGGGCCGGACGACGACCCGGTGTTCTTCGCGGCGGCGGCCGCCGCCGGGACCCTCGCCGCCCAGCTCGTGCAGGTGCGGCGGGGGGCTGGCGGATGAGCGAAGCGGCGCCGGCGCCGGCGGCGGCACGGGCTGGGGGACGCACCCGAGG
>DASWDC010000277.1:0-7110 GCA_036395655.1 Actinomycetota bacterium
TCCCGGAGCTGGGCTTCTGCCTCACCACCCGCGGGCAGATGTTCTGGCTCACCGAGGGCCTCCCCAACTCCCTGGAACCCGGCAAACGCCCCCGGACGACGCTCAGCCCCTCGCTGGCGCTGCGCGACGGCCAGCCGTGGCTCGCCTGCGGGACCCCCGGCGGCGACCAGCAGGACCAGTGGTCGCTGCAGTTGCTGCTCAACCACCTCCACTTCGGCATGGACCTGCAGGAGGCGATCGACGCGCCGGCCTTCCACAGCGATCATTTCCCCAGCTCGTTCTACCCGAGGGAGGGCCGCCCCGGCGTGGTCGTCATCGAGCGGCGCGCCGGCGGCGCCGTGATCGAGGCGCTGCGCGCCCGCGGCCACCAGGTCGAGGTCGCCGACCCCTGGTCGCTCGGCCGCCTCTGTGCGGTCGGCCGCGATCCGGAAACCGGCCTGCTGATGGCCGCCGCGAATCCTCGGGGTCGCGCGGGTTACGCGGTGGGTCGGTAGCGGCGCCCGCGCTCCACCCGAACGCGCGGGCTACCAGAGTGCGATGCGGGGCTCGCGGACCGTGCGGGTGACCTCGTCGAGGGCGTTCTGCAGGTCCATCGGGGAGACCCGTGGGGGGTTGTCGGCGGCGAAGCGGGTGCCGCGCCGGAGGCCGTCGCGCCACTGGCGGCGGCGCTCGTTGGGGGGCATCTGGTCGGCGCGGAGCATCTCGCTGGCGCCGGTGACCACGAACTCCTGGTGGCTGCGGATGCCCCAGGCGGCACCGCCGCGCTGGCTGGCGGCGACGAAGAAGGCAAAATACGAGCCGATCAGGTCGGCCAGGGACGAGGGCGTCTGTCCCCGCGCGCTGGCGTCGGTGCGGGCGGCCAGGCGCGGGTCGGGCATGTGGTAGAGGTGGCCGCCGTTGCGGCTCAGCGCCACCGCCAGGTAGAGGTGCTCGGGCGAGGCCGCCGGCCAGCTCGACAGGTCCGGGAACCCGCCGGCCTGCCGCAGCGTGGCGGCGTCGACCAGGCAGGTGCCGTTCATCAGCTCGACCGGGAACGGCGCCAGCAGCGCGCTCTCGTTGTCGAGCAGCTGCGGGTCGCGCAGGTACTCGGCGGGGTAGCAGTCGAACCGCGCGGAGAAGCGGGCGGCCTCGGGCTCCAGCCGCCCGATGTAGGCCAGGTCGGCGATCTGCTGCGGCCACAGCGAGCGGTCATACGAAGGGAGCGCGAGCGCGCAGGCGCGCGGGTCGTGGTCGCGCAGCAGCGTCAGGGTGTAGGCGGCACCGGTGACGCAGTGCGGCCGGAACACCGCGTCGTCGTCGCCGAACAGCACCAGGTCGCCGGTGGCCTGGGCGATGCCGGTGTTGCGCCCGGCACCGAGGCCACGGCGGCGCTTGTGCCGCAGGGTCACGACCCGGGTGGTCCGCTCGGTGGAGGCGATCATGTAGCGGTAGGCCTCCACGATCATCGGGGTGTGGTCGGTGGAGCCGTCGTCGACCACCACGATCTCGCGCAGGGCCTCCCCGGTTTGGGCGAGCAGGCTGTCGAGCGCCCAGGTCAGCGGGTTGTCGGCGAGCCGGCCGCTGTTCGCCGCGAAGGGACACTGGTTGTAGGTGACCAGCACCGCCGAGACGCGCTGGCGGATCGCGGGGACGTTGATCGCCCTGGTGAGCTGGACGGGGTTCTGGCTCTTCAGCCA
This sequence comes from Actinomycetota bacterium, assembly GCA_036395655.1. Taxonomy (GTDB): domain Bacteria; phylum Actinomycetota; class CALGFH01; order CALGFH01; family CALGFH01; genus DASWDC01. The sequence continues at coordinate 1,677 of DASWDC010000277.1, forward strand.
GTCCCGCGCTTCGAGCAGCGGTTGGGGTTGCATCTCGGACGCTCCATCTCATGCATGGCACCCCACCGGCCCGCACGATTTCCGCCGACAGATCATCTCTGATCGAATCTGCCAGGTATGCGGCCGGTCACGACGGGCCGAAGCTTACTCGGTTTTCGCCACTGGCACGATTCCGCTTGCCTGCTTGGCAATACTTTGCCGCCCACTTCGGCCGGCTTCGTCGCATCGTGACGTTCGGGTATCAGGCAGACTCGTGGAGGTGCTCGTCGAGCGAGCGGACCACCCGCAGATCGTGCCAGCGCGCGAGGTGCTCGCGGTGGACGTTGCGGATGCGGCGCAGCACGATCGGGAACTTGCCGCGCTCGGCGTGGCCGCAGGCCTCCTCCAGCGTGGCGCAGGCCGCTTCGATCTCGCCCTGGAGGACGCGGGCGATGCCGAGGTCGACCTTCACGCCGAGGCGGTGGCGGTGGAGGGACAGGTCGGCTGTCTCCAGTGACTTGGTGAGCGCCTGCTCGGCCGCTTCGCCCCGACCGAGCAGCAGATTGCACAGCCCAACGTAGCCGTCCACCCGGGTCTGCTCCCAGTAGGCCAGGAAGCCGTGCTCCTCGCCGGGGCGGATCTCGGCCAGGGCGTCCTCGGCGCGGTCCAGCTCCCGGCGGGCGGCGTCGGCCTCGCCACGGAAGGCGTGCTCGGCGGCGCGGCAGCCAGCCGCCCAGCCGCGCATCGGTGCGGCCAGGCGGGCACCGCCGGGGCCGGCGCCGGCTGCTCGCAGGAGGGTCAGCGCCTTGGTGGGGTTGGTCTGCCTGCCGGCCGCTGCGTAGCGGGTGGAATACAGGTAGCTCATCGGGATGAAGGTCTCGGCGAGCAGCTGCTGGTCGCCGGTCTGGCGGGCGAGGAGGCGGGCGAGGGCGTAGTCCGCCCGCGCCGCGTCGCGGTCCTCGCACTGGAAGGTGGTCCAGCCGGCGAGGACCGCGGCCTCGCCGGTGATCACCCGCAGGCGCCGCTCGATGCTCTCAGGCTGCGAGCCGTGCAGGAGCCCGACGAGGTAATCGAGGTGGGCCCGCGCCGGCTCGGCGAGCCGCACCGTGGGGCTGCTCGCCAGCTCGCCGGCGTAGGCCATGGTCGTCGCTCGCAAGTCTCGCAGAAGCTCCAGGTCGACCCGGCTCGGGTTGGCTCTGGCCCAGGCGAGCCGCTCGGGGTCGACTGCCGGCAGGAGCTTCTCGGCGACCACCAGCCCGCCGAGCATGACCACCACGCGTCGCTTCAAGCCGTCCTCCTCGTCGACCTCGATCGTGGGATGGTTGCCGCCGGGCAGCTCGACGTGGACCGTGCGGCCGCCGGCGCTGGTGTGGATCTCGACGTGGCCGCCCTGGGGGTCCTCTGATCCAGGCGAGTCGCCCTCGTCCAGGCTGTAGTCGTGGCCGAAGCCGAGCTTGTCCTGCCGGGTCTCGTAGAAGCGGGCGAGGTAGTCACGGGCTTCCTCGCCGGGGCGGCGGCCCGAGCGCGGCCAGTGCTCCCACTCGTGCAGCCGTGAGGTGTTGAGGCCGGGTGGGGGCATGAGCCCGTCGTCACTGTAAAGCTGGCCAGCACCCCGGACAACCTGTGCCAGTGTCAGGCCGCGGGCGAGCCGGTGCGCCTGCAGCGGGCTGATCTCGGGGGAGGCGGCGAGGATCTCGCAAACGATCGCGCCGGGCGCCAGCCCGGCCGCCTCCCAGTCGCGCCGCAGCACGTCAATCCGCTTGTAGAGCGCCCGCGAGGTATCAGATCGCAACGCCAGCAGCCCCCCTCGGCACGGAGCGCAACGAGTCGCGTCCTCCGTGTTTCGATCATAAGAGAATGGAGAGGCTGATTGCGAAACCGCACGTTCAGGTATTTCTCCCATAGCATCACCTATGACCAATATGGCCGATGCGGATCCTGCTGATCGGACCTGACCACGACCGCGGGAGCATCCCGCCCTACCTCGACCTGCTCGCCGCCGGGCTGGGGGAGCGGGGCGCCCAGGTGACACGGTTGAGCGCGGGCGGGTTGCCGCTCGACCGGGAATCCGCTCGGGAATCCGCTCGGGAATCCGCGGCCCCGCGTTTCTGGTCGGCGGAGCGGATCGTCGCCGCGGCCGAGGCGCTGGTGGCGCGGATCGACCCGGACGCCTTCGACCTGGTCTCGCTGCACTACGGCAACCTGGAGGTCGAGCAGCTGGTCCCGGTGCTGTGGGAACGGCGCTTCGGCCCATCCGGGTCCGGGTCCGGCCCGCCGATCGTGGCCCACGCGCACTTCGTCGACTGGACGCTGTTCTCCACCCATGTGGTGGACTCGGCGCTCTACCAGGCGGTCAGAACTGGGATCGGGCGCATGGACGGCCTGGTGTTCTTCGGCGAGTACGCCCGCCGCGCGCTCCTCGACCGTGACGGCCTGCGCGGCGTCCCAACGCTGGTGAGCTACTTCCCCACCACCATCCCGGCGGGGGAGCGAGCCCCCGGCCCCGGCGCGCTGCGGCCCGCCCTGCGCGAGCTGGACCCGGCCTCGCGTGCCGGCCGGGGGCAGGGCGGCGGCCTCCTCCCCCTGGCCACCATGTACGGGTTCGCCAACCCCTGGAAGGACCCGAGCGACCTGCTGGCCGCGTTCCAGCGGATGCGGGTGCCGCTGATGGTCCTGCTGGCCGGGCATGGCTGGGACCGGCCCGAGCGGGCCGGCGCCGACCTCCGCGCGGCGCTGTCTCCGCGCCGCCTGCGGATCGGTCCGGTTGAGCTGACCGTGCTGGCCGACTACATCGGGCCGGGTGAGCGCCTCGCGCTGGTGGCGGCCAGCGACTTCGCGGTGTTCCCCTACCGCCGGCACGAGAGCTTTCAGGGCAGCGGCGCGATCACCGACTACCTGGCCAACGGCGTGCCGGTGGTCGCCACCGACGTCGCCAACATGGCCGAGCTGATCGGCGACGCCGGCGTGGTGGTCCCGCCCGGCGACCCGGCGGCCCTGGCGGCCACGCTCGACCGGGTGGCGGGCGACGCCGGCCTCCGCGCGGCGCTCGCCCTGGCGGCCCGGCGGCGGGCGCCGCGCTTCTCGCTCGCCAGACACCTCGACGACTGCGACGCCTTCTACCGCACGCTGGCCGCCCGCTGACCGCTGACCGCCGCGCGTGGCGGGACCGCTACACCGCCATGGTGATAGTCAACAAATTGGGGGCCGTGCGACCCTCCGTTCTTGGGTCGGTCGTGCCTTGCGAGGGGCATGACAGGATCGCCCAGGAGGGGCAGCGAAATGATGGAAAGCATCGTGGCGGCCACGCTCTTGCTGGCCGTGGTGCTGGTGGCATACCTGGCCGACGTGCTCGCCGGTCGCAGCCGCCTGCGCGCGGCGGCCGACGCCCGCCGCTGGGACCACGTCTACCAGCGGGCCCAGCAGAGCCGCCGCCACTAGCGGCGGCGGGACGCAGCCGTCAACACTCCGGGTCCCGGCCGTTGCCAATCCCCCAATGGCCGGGGCTCGGATCTCTTTGTTGCTGAGGCTACGGAAGGGTGAGCACCAGCGGGCCGGCGGCGGTGATCGCGATGGTGTGCTCGAAGTGGGCCGAGCGGGAGCCGTCGCGGGTGACCAGGGCCCAGCCGTCCGGCTTGACGTCGTAGTCGCCGGAGCCCTGGTTGAACATCGGCTCGATCGCCAGCACCAGCCCTTCGCGCAGGCGCAGCCCGCGGCCGGGGCGGCCGTCGTTGAGGACGCTCGGATCCTCGTGGAGGGCGCGGCCGATGCCGTGGCCGCCGAAGTCGGGCACGATCCCGTACCCGGCCTTGTGGGCGACCTGGCCGATGGCGTGGCTGATGTCGGAGAGGCGGCCTCCGGGGCGGACCTGCTCGATCCCCGCCCGCAGGCTGCGCTCAGTGGTCTCCAGCAGGCGGCGGGCGGCTTCGTCGATCTGGCCGACCGGGACGGTGACCGCCGCGTCGCCGTGGTAGCCGTCCACGATCGCGCCGCAGTCGATCGACAGGACGTCGCCGTCGCGCAGCACGGTCCGGTCGGGGATCCCGTGGACGATCACCTGGTTGGGCGACAGGCACAGCGTCCCCGGGAACGGCGACGAGGCGAAGTGCGGGTTGTAGCCGAGGAACGACGGCTTGGCGCCCGCGTCGCGGATCACCTGCTCGCCGAGCGCGTCCAGTTCCCGTAGCGAGACCCCCGGCCGCACCGCCGCCGCCACCGCCGCAAGGGCCCGCGCGACCACCCGCCCGGCCTCCCGCATGGTGGCGATCTCGTCAGGGGATTTCAGGATGACCACGGCTGTTCGCCCCCCCTTGCTCCTTACTCCGCTGGCTTGAGGTGCCGTTCCCACCAGTCGAGGATAGCCGCGAAGCGGGCGACCCGGTGACTGGGCAGGCCGGAGCGCGACAGCTCGTGGCCTTCGCCGGGAAACAGCAGCATCTCGGTCTCGACCCCACGCTGTTTGAGGGCCACGAACAGGCGCTGGGCCTGCTCCAGCGGGCAGCGCCAGTCCTGCTCGGAGTGGATGATCAGCACCGGAGCGCTAATGCTGTCGGCGTAGGTGAGCGGGCTCTGTGCCCTGACCCGTTCGGGGTCGGTGCCGATGTAGTCCTTGTTGAAGAGCCAGCCGATGTCGCTCGACCCCTCGAAGCTGTCGAAGGCGTTGCAGGCGCGCTCGCTGATGCCCGCGCGGAAGCGGTCCGAGTGGCCGAGCAGCCAGCCGGTCATCAAGCCGCCGTAGGACCCGCCCATCACCCCGACCCGGGTCGCGTCCAGCTCGGGGTCGGCGAGGGCGGCGTCGAGCAGCGCCTGCAGGTCCTGCGCGTCGAGGTTGCCGAAGTCGCCGACGATCGCGCGGCCGTGGGCCTCGCCGTAGCCGGCCGAGCCGCGCGGGTTGCCCAGCACCACCGCGTAGCCCGCGCCGGCGTAGACCTGCGCCTCGTCGAACAGCCGGTAGCCGAACTGCGTGAACGGCCCGCCGTGGATCACCAGCAGCACCGGGAACGGCGGCTTGCCGGCGGGCTTGACCACCCAGCCGTGCACGGGGTAGCCGTCCGGGGCGCTGGCCGCCAGCTCCTCCATCGGCCGCAGCGCGGCCGCGCGGGCCAGGTTCGCGCCGAAGCCGGTGACCACCCGCTCGGTCCCGTCCGGGCCGAGGACCACCAGCTCCCCGCTGGAGGCGGCGTCGGTGACCACCGCGGCGACGACCGTGCCGGCAGGCGTCCGGGCCGCGGCGAAGTCCGTCACCTGGCGCTGGCCGCTGAGCAGCGGGATCGGCTCGCCGACGGGTCCAGGGCCGGCCCCGGCCCCGGCCCCGGCCCGGGAGCCGCCAGACGGATCGAGCGGGAAGCGGGTCAGGGCGACCGCGCCCCGGTCCAGCGTGAAGTAGGTGACGCCACCGTCGTCGACCAGTGGTGGCGCGGTCGCGCTCAGCGCGAAGTTGTCGACGTCGACGCGCTCG
>DASWDC010000278.1:0-4052 GCA_036395655.1 Actinomycetota bacterium
CAAGCTGGTGTTCTCCTGGCTCGGCAACCCCGGCGTCGGGTCGCTGCACGCGGTCCGCCGCCGGGTCGAGCGCGGCGACCCCGAATCGCTTGAGATCGAGGAGTACTCCCACTTCGGGATGATCGGCCGCTACACCGCCGGCGCCGCCAACCTCCCCTTCTACCCGCTGCGCTCCTACGCCGAAAGCGATCTGCCCCGGGTCAACCCCAACATCCGCCCGGTCAGCTCACCGTTCGGCGGCGAGACGATCTACGCGGTGCCGCCCCTCAACCCCGACGTCGCCATCATCCACGCGCAGCGGGCCGACCGCGCCGGCAACACCCAGATCTGGGGCCTGCTCGGCTGCCAGCGCGAAGCCGCCTTCGCCGCCCGCCGGGTCATCGTCGTCGTCGAGGAGCTGGTCGACGAGGCAGTGATCCGCTCCGACCCCAACCGCACCCTGATTCCCGGCCTGAAGGTCGCCGCGGTGGTGGTCTGCCCCCGCGGCGCCCACCCCTCCTACGCGCAGGGCTACTACGACCGCGACAACCGCTTCTACCTCGAATGGGAGCAGATCAGCCGCGACCCCGCCCGCCTCGACGCCTGGCTCGACGAGTGGGTCCACGGCACCCGCGACCACGCCGAGTACGTCGCCAAGCTCGGCGAGCCCCGCTGGGAGTCCCTCACCCCGGCCCCGGCACTGTCCGCCCCGGTCGATTACGGCGACTACCGGTGACGGCGGGAACAGAGGTGCCCCATGAGTGACTGGTCGCGGTCGGAGATGCTGGTGGTGGCGGGCGCACGAGCGCTGGCCGGCAAGCGGGTCTGCTTCGTCGGGGTCGGGCTGCCGAACATCGCGGTCGCGCTGGCGCAGCGGACCGTCGCGCCGGAGATCGAGCTGGTCTACGAGTCGGGGGTGTACGGCGCGCGGCCGGCGCGGCTGCCGCTGTCGATCGGCGACCCGTGCCTGGTGACCGGCGCGACCGCCACCATGGGCATGGTGGAGCTGTTCCAGTACTACCTGCAGGGCGGCCTGGTCGACGTCGGCTTCCTCGGCGCGGCGCAGCTGGACCGCTACGGCAACATCAACACCACCGTGATCGGCGACTACCAACGGCCGAAGGTGCGCCTGCCCGGCTCGGGCGGGGCCTGCGAGATCGCCATCAACGCCGCCGAGGTGTTCATCCTGATGCGCCAGTCGGCGCGCTCGTTCGTCGAGACGATCGACTTCCGCACCAGCCCCGGCAACCTCGGCGGCGCCGCGCTGCGCGCCGCCCAGGGCTGGCAGGGGCGGGGGCCGACGCTGGTGGTGACCGACCTGGCCCGCTACCGCTTCGACCGCGACAGCGGCGAGATGCTGCTGGAGTCGATCCACCCCGGCGTGACCCTCGATGAGGTGCGTGCCGCGACCGGCTGGCCGGTCAAGATCGCCGGCGACCTCGCCGAGACCCCCGCGCCGAGCGCCGAGGAGCTGCGCCTGATCCGCGAGGAACTCGACCCCGAAGGCGTCTACGTTAAACGATAGCGACAGAAACGCCGATCCTATCCATATCACACCGATGACACCGACCAAAGGATGGCGCGGATGGACTGGAAGCTCGAGCTGGTGGCACTGCCCGTCTCGGACGTGGACCGCGCGAAGCGCTTCTACACCGAGCAGGCCGGCTTCAACGCCGACCATGACTACACCGTCAGCGAGGAGATCCGCTTCGTGCAGCTGACCCCGCCCGGCTCGGCCTGCTCGATCGCGATCGGCACGGGGCTCGTCGACAGCCCTCCCGGCTCGGTACGGGGCGTCCAGCTCGTCGTCCAGGACATCGAGGCCGCCCGCGCTGAGCTGGCCGGGCGGGGCGTGGCGGTGAGCGAAGTCCAGGACTTCCCCTGGGGCCGCTTCGTGTTCTTCAGCGACCCGGACGGCAACGCCTGGTCGGTGCAGCAGATCCCGCATCGCGGGTAACCGGGCGGGTGACCGGGCGGGGCGTCGTATCCGGGCGCTGACGCCGGGCCGGCCGCGCCGGTATGCTCCACAGACCCCGGCCAACGACGTCTGGAGGAGGCCGGTCAGATGCCCTTGCCGGACTCGGACTCGGAGCGTCCCGGCTCGCGATTGCCAGCGGCAGCGCCGCCGCCGCCGTGGCGGTGGCGGCGCGGGCTGCGGGTCCTGTTGGTGCCGCTCGGTGCGGCTGCGCTGCTGGCCCTGGCGGCGGTCGGGGCGCTGCGCTCGCCGCCGGGGACTGGGCGCGGCGAGGCGCACTTCCCGACCGCGTTGATCGAGTCACTGCTGCTGGTCGCTGGCGTCGCTGTGCTGCTCGCCGTGGTGGCGGCGGTCTACGCGCTCGGCCCGGACCACCGCCGGCGGCAGCTGGCGGCGCGGCGCAGCGCCTGGACCCTGCTGCTGTTCCCGGTGCTGCTCACCCTGGCGTTCTGGCTGCTGCGCCATGCCCCGCGCCGCTGGTTGCGTCTGCTCCCGGCGCAGCCCGCCACCGCGCCGTCGCAGCCGCAGCCCGGACCGGCCGGCAGCCTCAGCCATCCCCAGGCGGAGTGGCTGCCAGTGCTCCTGCTCGGCGGGCTGCTCATGGCCGCCGCTGCGGGCATCGCCTGGGGCGCGTGGCGGCGCCGCCGGCAGCTCCTGCCGCCGAGCGCTCGGAAGCTCGCCGCCATGCTCGGCGAGGTCCTCGACGACGTCGGGGCGGAGCCCGACCCGCGTCGCGCCGTGATCGCCGCCTGGGCGGGCATGGAGCGGCGCTTCGCCGCCGCCGGTCTGCCGCGCGAGCCGGCCGAGACCCCGCTCGAATACGTCGCCCGGATCCTCGACCATGCCGTCCCGGTCGCGGCGATGCCGGTGCGGACCCTCGCCGACTTGTTCGAGCAGGCGAAGTTCAGCCACCATCTGATCGACCAGGGCATGCGTGCGCAGGCCCTGGCAGCGCTGCGGGCGATCCGCGAGGACCTCGAAGCAGCAGCCGCCGCTGAGGAGGCGGCCGCGACCATGGCGGCGCAGGCGGCGCGGACGCAGCCGCCGGAGAAGCGGGGAGCAGCATGGCGGGCGCACTGACCAGGACGGCGCTGATCGCGGTCGCGGCGACCCTGCTGCTGAGCGCGGCGGTCGAGGCCATGCCGCAGCGGCGGCCGCTGGTGATCTCGGCCTATCTGCTGCTGCTCGGCGCGCTCACCCTGCGGCTGCTGGTGCGCTGGACCTGGCAGACCTACCCCCGCTACCGGCGCTCGGAACTGGACGCCGCCCTGACCTGGAGACCAACCCCGCCAGCCCCGGCGGCGGCGCTGGTGGCGGCCACCCGCACCCTCACCCTGTCACACGCCAGCGCCGGGTACGCGCACAGCCGCCTACGCCCGCACCTGCGGGCGCTCGCGGCCGACCTGCTCACGTGGCACCGGGCGATCGCCCTCGACCAGGAACCCGAGCGGGCGGCCGCCGCGCTCGGCCCGGTGGCATGGTCGTGGCTGCGGCCCGACCGGGCGGAACCAGCCGACCGCGACGACCCCGGGCTGCCCCTGGAGGCGCTCGGCGAGATCATCGTCAGCCTCGAGCGCCTGGAAGCACCGGAACCGGCAGCGCCGCTGGAGGGGGTGGCGCGCCGGTGACCCAGCACGACGGCCCCTCCAACGCCAACGCCAGCCACCAGGCCAGCCGCGAGGCCGGCCGCCAGATCCGCGGCGTCGCGGACGTCCGGGACCTGGCCACCGAGATGCTCGACCAGGTCGAGCGGGCGGTGGTCGGCAAGCGGCGCGCACTGGAGCTGGTTCTGCTCGGACTGCTGGCTGACGGGCACGTGCTGCTGGACGACTACCCGGGGCTCGCCAAAACCCTGATCGCGCGGTCGTTCGCGCAAGTGACCAGGCTGCGCTTCGCGCGCGTCCAGTTCACTCCCGACCTGATGCCCTCCGACGTCACCGGCTCGTCGATCTACAACCAGCGCCTCGCCGACTTCGAGTTCCGGGCCGGCCCGGTGTTCACCAACCTGCTGCTCGGCGACGAGATCAACCGCTCGCCACCCAAGACCCAGGCGGCGCTGCTGGAGGCGATGCAGGAGCATCAAGTGACCGCCGACGGC
>DASWDC010000279.1:0-10027 GCA_036395655.1 Actinomycetota bacterium
ACCCGCGCCACCAGCGGATCCCCAAACGACGGCGCCGGCCCGGGGCCGGGCCCAACGGCAGCCTCCGGCGCGGCGGCCCCGTCGGGACCGCCCACGGCCTCCTGCGGCTGCTTCTCGATGGCGGCGACCCGGGGCGGCACCGCGAGCCGCACCACGTCGATCAGGGTGCCGGCGTAGCGGGCCGCGACCCAGCGCAGCAGCTCCAGCCCATCGGCGTCGAACGCGGGCAGCGGCGAGACCACCCGCAGGATCTCACGAGCGTCGGCGGGCAGCTCGTCGTCGTCCACGAACCCGACGACCCAGCCGTCAACCCGCTTGCGCCCCCCGAACGGCACCTTGACCCTGCTGCCGAGCGACACGTCTGCCCGCAGCGCCTCCGGCACCCTGTAGCTGAACGGCCGATCGAGATGGAACAGCGGCACATCCACCACGACCTGGACGCCGGCCGACACGCGGCGGTCGATCATGCCAGCGAGTCTACGCCGCTCGGGTTGGCTGGCGGGACCCCGAAGAATCCCGCCAGAGGGTCCGCTGTCCTCGCTGGTTCCAGGGTCCCCGTCAGAGGGAGCCGGCGGCCTTGGCGAGCTCGTCGGCGCGGCTGGTCGACTCCCAGGTGAAGTCGGGGTCGGTGCGGCCGAAGTGGCCGTAGGCGGCGGTCTTGCGGTAGATCGGGCGGCGCAGGTCGAGGTCGCGGAGGATCGCGGCGGGGCGCAGGTCGAAGAACTCGGGGATGAGCTTGCCGAGCTTGTCGGGGTCGACCTGCTCGGTGCCGAAGGTCTCGACGAAGACGCTGACGGGGTGGGCGACGCCGATGGCGTAGGCGACCTGGACTTCGCAGCGGTTGGCGAGGCCGGCGGCGACGACGTTCTTGGCGACCCAGCGCACGGCGTAGGCGGCGGAGCGGTCGACCTTGGTCGGATCCTTGCCGCTGAAGGCGCCGCCGCCGTGGCGGGCCATGCCGCCGTAGGTGTCGACGATGATCTTGCGGCCGGTCAGGCCGGTGTCGGCGCAGGGGCCGCCCAGCTCGAAGCGGCCGGTGGGGTTGACGAACACCCGCAGGCCCTCGGCGCCGAGGTCCTCGGGGAGGGTCGGGTCGATCACCTGCTCGCGGATGTCGGGGGTGAGCAGGGTGTCGAGGTCGATGTCGGGGCCGTGCTGGGTGGAGACCACCACGGTGTCGAGGCGGCGGGGCCTGCCGCTCTCGTATTCGACGGTGACCTGGGTCTTGCCGTCGGGGCGGAGGTAGGGGATGTCGCCGGAGCGGCGGACCTGGGCGAGCCGGCGCGACAGGCGGTGGGCCAGCGCGACCGGCACGGGCATCAGCTCGGGCGTCTCGTCGCAGGCGAAGCCGACCATCATGCCCTGGTCGCCGGCGCCCTGGACGTCGAGCGGGTCGACGTCGCCGACGCGGTGCTCCCAGGCGTGGTCGACGCCCTGGGCGATGTCGGGCGACTGCTCGTCGATGGCGACGGTGACGCCGCAGGTGGACCCGTCGAAGCCGTATTTGGCGCGGTCGTAGCCGATGTCGAGGATGGTCTTTCTGACCACGCTCGGGATGTCCACATACGTCGAGGTGGAGATCTCGCCGGCCACGACCACCAGGCCGGTGGTGATCAGCGTCTCGCAGGCGACCCGGCCCATCGGGTCGGAGGTGAGGATCTCGTCGAGGACTGCGTCGGAAATCTGGTCGGCCATCTTGTCCGGGTGACCCTCAGTCACCGACTCCGACGTGAACAGGTACCGCTTCGCCACGGGTGCCTCCCAGGGGCTTCCAGGGAAATCTTCGCGCCGCGAGCACCCCGCGGCGAGCTTCGCCGAAGGTTAGTCGTGCTCAGACGCCAGGGCAAATGTACCCGGAGGGGCGAGTCAGCCGTCACGAGCTGCCAGGCTGGTCACGTGTCCGCAGGTGGACGGCCAACTCGTCCACGACCTGCGCCAGCTCGCCTTCGCGGTTGTCGACCACATCGTCGTAGTAGGGACGGTAGGCGTCCACTCGAGCCGCGTTGCCGAGCCGCTCGGCGATCTCGCCCTCGTTGTGCTTGCCGCGTGCCTCCAGCCGGCGGCGGAGCGTCTCAGGAGTGACGCTGAGCAGGATCGTTCTGGCCTCTGGAACGACCTGCTTGACGAGGCGGACGTTGCCGAGGTTGATGATGCCGAGGGCATCCCGGCCGGCCAGCAGCGAGTCCATCACCGGCTGCCATGGCAGCCCATAGGACATCTGGAACTCGAAGTCACGGAACTCGATCAGCTCGCCGTTCGCGATCAGCTGGCTGAACTGCTCGCCGCCGACGAAGATGTATTCCGATTCAGTAACCGTTTGGCGTGGCGGCCGTGATGTGTAGCGGCGGATGAAATCCAAGCCGGGGACCCGGTCGGCGAGGAGCTGCGCGATGGTCGTCTTGCCGGCACCGCTGGGCCCGTCGAGCACAAACAGCGTTCCCGGAACCACGCCGGAAGAGGCCGTCTGCTGGAGTCGCTGCCGCCAGCTGCGCCCAGCTGCCTGGATGGTCGCGAAATCCGCGTATGTCCAGGCAACGACGTCAGCGTCGCCGATCCCGAGCGCTGAACGCACCTCGCTCGCGATCGTGTCAGCGGCCTCCTCCGACTCGCAGCGATCGGCGAGCACCACGACCTCGATGAAGGAGCCGAGTTCCCGCACCTGGTCAAGGTGGACAAGAACCTGCTTGTGGAGGAAGGTTCGTCGCTGCTTTTCGACGACGACACGCACGCCGTTCGCGGCCGCGAGGACAGCTTCGAGCGCGTCCGCGCCGGTCGCGGGCAGCTCCGCGACAATCGCTGGGGTGCGGTGGATGCCTGGCTGGTTGGCGAGGGTGTAGGCGATCAGCCGGGCAGCCTGGTGAGCGGTCCTGCGGAGCAGCAGCCGCCCGCGGGGCACCCGCCGAACGTGGAAGTAGGTGTCGCGCTCTTCCGAGGCTCCCGATTCCATCGCCCCGAAATCCCTGACAGCCTCGGCGGTAGCCTCCGGATCGCTGCAGAACGCCTTCAGCTCGATTCGATCACCCATGCCGAATGACTGTTCGTGACGCCAGCGACCACTCCCTGGCGAGCAACGGCACGACCACCACGACCACTACGCCTCCGTCCCATCGTGGGTAGGGGGACGCCGCCGCAGCCTGAAGCGGCAGCCGAAATCGCTGGCAGTATACGGCAGCGTCGCGACCTCGCCGTCCTGTTGAGGGTCGTGGCTGGAGCTCAGACGGGAATCGGCGTCGCACCCTCCCGAACCCGGTTGTCAGGCTGGTCGGGGCGGACGACGCTGGGCACGCAGGCGCTCGACGCGGTGGAGGAGGCGCCGGGCGATCTCCTGTTTGGAAGCGCCGGCAGGAAGGTCCTCCGCGGCAGTGGCGTCGACCAGGGCGGCGTCGGCGGCGTCGGCTCCGAAGGCGGAACGGTCGGGCTCGACATGGTTGACAACGACCAGGTCCAAGCGCTTGCGGTCGAGCTTGGCGCGGGCATTGGCGAGGTGATCGTCGGTCTCGGCGGCGAAGCCGACCAGGACCTGGTCCGGGCGGCGGCGGCGGCCGAGCTCGGCGAGCGCGTCCGGGGTTGGCTCAAGGGCCAACTCCGGTACACCCTGGTCCTTCTTGAGCTTGACGGAGGCACTGACCTTCGGGCGGAAGTCGGCGACGGCGGCGGCCATGATCAACACGTCGTGGGCGGGCGCTTCGGCGAGGACGGTGTCGTAGAGCTGCTGGGCGGTCTCGACCTGGAGCACACGGGTGCCAGCGGGCAGGTCGACGCTGGTGACGGCCGCGACGGCGGTGACCTCGGCACCGCGGCGCAGCGCCTCCACCGCGATGGCGGCGCCCATGCGGCCGGAGGAGCGGTTGCCGAGGTAGCGGACCGGGTCGAGCGGCTCGCGGGTGCCGCCAAGGCTGATCAGCATGCGGACACCCGCCAGCGTGCGCGCCTCGGCTGGTGAATCACGATCCTTGAGCGCGACGGCGACCCCGGCGACCAGGTCGGACAGTTCGGCGAGGCGGCCCAGCCCGACGTCGCCGGAGGTGAGCGGGCCGCTGGCGGGCAGCACGACCTGGACGCCGCGGCGTTCCAGCACGGCGAGATTTGCCTGGGTGGCCGGATGCCGCCACATCTCGGTATGCATGGCCGGGGCGACAACCACCGGGCCAGGGAAGGCGAGAGCGACGTTGGTGAGCAGGTCGTCGGCGAAGCCGGCGGCAAGCCGGGCGAGGGTGTGCGCGGTGGCCGGCGCGACCATCAGCACCTGGCCCCAGCGGGCCAACTCCACGTGCTCGACGGCGGCGGGGTCGTCCCAGATGGAGGCTGGGACCTGGCGGCCGGTGAGGGCGGCAAAGGTGGCACGGGTCACCAGCGCCTCGGCGGCGGCGGTGAGCAACGGCTGCACCTGCGCCCCTGCGCGCATCAACTCTCTCGCCAGCTCAGCCGCCTTGTAGGCGGCGATGCCGCCGCTGACCCCGAGCAACACCCGGGCGCCCCGAAGAGTGGGGTGCCCCGCACCCGCCGGGGTCCCGGTCATCGGGCTACTTGATCGCGGCGGCGGTCTCGGCTGGGCGCTCCCATTCGAGCTTGCCCTCGTCGAGTTCCTGCAGCGCGACGGAGAGGGCCTTGCGGTTGGGGCCGGCGTCGACCATCGGCGGGACGAACTCCCCGATGCCCTCGCCGAGTTGCGAGTAGTAGCCGTTGATCTGCCTGGCGCGCCGGGCCGCCAAGATCACCAGGGTGTACTTCGAGTCCACCCGTGCGAGCAGGTCGTCGATCTTCGGTTCAATCATTGGCGGGATCGATCTCCTCAAAGGTTTTGAGGCGTAGAACGGTCAGCCCCGATGGTACGCCCCCGACCGCACCCGGCTGAGGCGCGCCGGGTGATGGTCGAGCGGTGCGGTCGCGGTGAGCTTGTGGCGCCGCGGCTACTTCTTGGTGCCGAACTCCGCCAGCAGGGCGTCCTTCTGCTTGGAGCCGAGGCCGCGGACGCGGCGGGATGCGGAGATGTCGTGCTTCTCCATGATCTTGCGCGCCCGGACCTTGCCCACGCCGGGCAGGCTCTCGAGGACGCTGGCGACCTTCATCTTGCCGACGGTGTCGTCGTCTTCCTTGTCGAGGACGGTCGTGAGCGTCAGGTTGCCGCTCTTGAGCTGCGCCTTCAGCTCGGCCCGCTTGCGCCGGGCCTCAGCGGCCTTCTCCAGGGCCTGCTGGCGCTGCTCGGGCGTCAGGGTTGGCAGTGGCATGTTGCCTCCTCGTGAGGTGGTGCCCTCAGAGCGGACGGTGCTGTTCGCCCCGCCTGCCGATACGGTTCGTTCACAGATCGCCGGGGATTCTACGCACACCAAGGCGGCCTTCACAATCTATCGGCGCAGGTCAGACAAGGATCAACCCAAAAAAACGCTGGATCGCGTGCTGAGTTCGGTGACTTTAGGGGCTTTCGCCGGTCAAATCCTGCCCCGGCTCCCGGGCGTCTCGGCGTTCGCGTCCTGGAGGCAACCCGGGCATGCCGCGGACTCCCAGGCGCCCGCCTCGATTCGGGCAAGCGCCGTGAACGGGACCGGCAGCCGCGCCCCGGCGGGGAGCCGGTCGATGATCGTGACCAACCCGGCGACCGCGGCGCCGGCGGTGCGGAGCAGCTCGGCGACCTCCAGCGCGGACCCGCCGGTGGTGACGACGTTCTCGGCGATCAGCACCCGCTCCCCCGGCCCGACGGTGAACGAGCGGCGCAGCGCCATCGCACCGCCGGCGCCGCGGTCGCCGGTGCGTTCGGTGAACACCATGCGCACGCCGAGGGCGCGGGCGACTTCGTGCCCGATGACGACCCCGCCCATGGCGGGGCCGACGACGACGTCGACGGGGCCGCCCGCTGCCTGGCTGTGCCAGCGGCTGGCGAGCGAGCGGCCGAGCGCCTCGGCGGCCGGCGGCCACTGCAGCACCGGCGCCGACTGCAGGTAGGTGTCGGAGTGCAGCCCCGAGGAGAGCACGAAATGGCCCCGCCGCAGCCCGCCAGCGTGCTGGTAGAGGGCGAGCACCGCGTCGGCGTCCAGGGGTCCCGGCCCCGGGGGGAGCGGTGGTGGCGCGGGCGGCTGGCTGCCGGCCTGGCGCGGGGTCATGGACGCCCCGCCAGCGCCGGCATGGTTCGCCGCAGCGCCCCGCTCGCCCTGGCACTCACCGTGCCGCCCCGGCGGTCTGGGTCTCGGCGGCGATCGTGGCGGCTGCCGCGGCCGGGTCGGGCGCCCGGGTGATGGGCCGGCCGACGACCAGGAGGTCCGCGCCGGCCGCGAGGGCCGCCGCTGGGGTGGCGACGCGGGCCTGGTCGTCGGAGTCGGGCTGGGGGGCCGCCGGCCGCACCCCTGGGCAGATGATGGTGACGTCCGGGCCGGTGAGGGCGCGCAGGCGGGCGACCTCCAGCGGGGAGCAGACCAGGGCCTGGCAGCCCGCTTCGAGGGCCAGCCGGGTGAGGCGCGTGGCCGCGCGGGTGGCGTCGCCGGCGCCGAGCGCGGCGAGGTCGTCGGGGCCGAGGCTGGTCAGGACGGTGACCGCGGCGATCCTCGGGCCGGGGCCGGGGCCGGCCGCCCTGGCCGCCTGGACGGCGGCGGTGAGCATGGCGGTGCCGCCGCCGGCGTGGACGGTCAGCAGCTCGGCGCCGAGCGGGACGAGGGCGGCGACGGCGCGGCCGACGGTGGCGGGGATGTCGTGGAGCTTGAGGTCGAGCATCACCCGGTGCCCGTCGGCGCGCAGCGTGCGGACCGCGTCGGGGCCGTGGGCGCCGAACAGCTCCAGCCCGACCTTGACCAGGCCGACCGAGCCGCTGGTGGCGGCGGCCAGCGCCCTGGCCTCGGCGAGGTCGGGCGTGTCGAGCGCGAGGACGATCGCCGACCCTGACCCTGACGCTGTGCCTGACCCCATCCCCTGACCCTCCGCTCGTGCGTCAACGTTCGGCTTTGAACAGCGCCGGCAGCTCCGCGACGGTGGCGACGCCCTGCTCGGCGAGGTAGCGGCGCAGCCCGTCGGTGATCTCCAGGGGCCGCCGCGGGCTGACGAAGTTGCCGGTGCCGACCGCCACGGCGGTCGCACCGACCAGCAGGAACTCGGCCGCGTCGTCGGCGCTCATGATCCCGCCGGTGCCGACGATCGGGACGCCGGGCAGGGCCTTGGCGACCTGCCAGACGCAGCGCACCGCGACCGGCCGGATCGCGGGGCCGGAGAGGCCGCCGGTGACCGCGGCGAGCTTTGGCCGCCGCCGGTGCACGTCCACGGCCATCCCCAGCAGCGTGTTGATGAGGGTGAGCCCGTCGGCGCCGGCGTCGACCACGGCGCGGGCGACCCTGACCAGATCGGTCACGTCGGCGGTGAGCTTGGCGAGCACCGGCTGGCCGGCGACGGCCTTGACCGCCCGGATGACGCTGGCGGCGGCGTCGGGGTCGGTGGCGAACACCTCGCCGCGGTGGTCGACGTTCGGGCAGGAGAGGTTGACCTCCAGCAGGGTGACGGCGTCCTCGCCGCTGAACTGCTCGGCGACGCGGCCGAACTCCTCGGCGCTGCGGCCGACGACGCTGGCGACCACCCGCGCGCCGGCCTGGGCCAGGAACGGCAGCTCGCTGGCGCGGAAGGCGTCCACGCCGGGGTTCTGCAGGCCGATCGCGTTGAGCATCCCGGCGGGAGTCTCGGCGATCCGCGGGGTGGGGCGGCCGGGGCGGGGTTCCAGGCTGACCGACTTGGTGACGACCGCGCCGAGCTCACCGAGGTCCATGAAGCGGGCCATTTCACGACCGAACCCGAAGCAGCCGGAGGCGACCAGCACCGGGGACGGCAGCCGGACGCCGCAGAGCTCGACGGTGAGGTCCGGGTCGGGGATGGTCATCGACATGGTCACATCGCCTCCTCTGCCAGCGACGCTGGGTAGCCGGGGCCGCCGCTCAGGCCCGCGCTGAGGCCGAGCTCGGCCCAGGCGACCTGGGCGCCGTCCAGGACCGGGCCTTCCACGCAGGAGCGGGCCATGCGGATCCCCCCTTCGGGGGCGGCCATGGGGACCACGCAGGAGTAGCAGATGCCGGTCCCGCAGGCCATCAGCTCCTCGACCGCGACCTGACAGGCGACCTTGGCGGTGGTGGCGACCTGGCTGACCGCGGCGAGCATCGCCATCGGCCCGCAGGCGTAGACCAGCTCGGTGCGGGCCGCCTCGATCACCTCCGGCATCGGGTCGGTGACGATCCCGCGGCGCCCGGCGGAGCCGTCGTCGGTGGTGATCACGGCGGAGCGGGCGAGGCGTTTGGCCTCCATCGCCTTGAACAGCCGCTCCTCGGTGGAGGCGCCGACGATGAAGTCGATCCGGCAGCCACGCGCGAGCAGCCGCTCGGCCAGGAAGAACAGCGGGGCGCTGCCGTAGCCGCCGCCGATCAGCAGGCAGGAGGTGGGCTGCTCGGGCAGGGTGAAGGCATGGCCGAGCGGGCCGACCAGGTCGACGGTGTCGTGCGGGCGCAGCCACGACAGCGCGCGGGTGCCCGGACCGACCACGTCGAAGACGACCTCCAGCGAGCCGGACCCGGCGCCGCGCCAGTCGACCCGGTGGATCGAGAACGGCCGCCGCAGCAGGTACGCCCGTTCCGGGCCGGTGAGCAGCCCGATGAACTGCCCTGGCTGGGCGGTGCGGGCGACCTCGGAGGCGGCCAGGGTGAGGGTGTGGTAGACGCCCGCCCGCCGGTGGCCGAGCACCTCAGCCACCTGAAGACTGGGGGGTGCGGGGCCCCCCGATGGGACGGGGCGGCCATCCTCAGGCATTACGCATCCCCTTCGCTCCCCCTCTGGTGGTAGGCCTGCAGGGACTGCACCGTCAGCTCCCCGGCCAGGCGGGCCTCGATGCCCTGGACCATGGCGGCGAGGCCGGAGAGTGTGGTGACGCAGGGGATATCGGCTGCTACGGCGGCGGTCCTGATCTCGTATCCGTCGGTGCGCGGCCCGGAGCCGTGGGGGGTGTTGACCACCACGTCGATCTCGCCGCCGCGGATCAGGTCGACGACGTTGCCGGGGCCCTCGTGGACCTTTCGGACGACCCGGGCGGGGACGCCGTTGCGGTTCAGGACGCTGGCGGTCCCGGCGGTCGCGACCAGGGTGAAGCCGAGGTCGGCGAGGCGCTTGGCGGGCAGGACGATGGCGCGCTTGTCGGCGTTGCGCACCGACAGGAACGCCACCCCTTTCGTCGGCAACGCCCCGTAGGAGGCCTCCTGGCTCTTGGCGAACGCCGCCCCGAAGCTTTGATCGAGGCCGAGCACCTCGCCGGTGGAGCGCATCTCCGGGCCGAGCAGCGAATCGGCCCCCGGGAAGCGCGCGAACGGCAGCACCGCCTCCTTCACCCCGACATGGCGCGGTTCAGGGGCGAGGATCCCCTCCCCCAGCGGGAGCATTCCCCCGGGCTGGCGCAGCTCCGGGAGGCGCGCGCCGGCCATCAGCAGCGCGGCGGCCTTGGCGACCGGCAGGCCGGTGACCTTCTCGACAAACGGGACCGAACGGCTGGCACGAGGGTTGGCCTCCAGGACGTAGAGCCGCTCGGCCTTGAAGGCGAACTGGACGTTGAGGATGCCGACCACTCCGAGGGCGCGGGCGAGCTTGGCGGTGGCGGCGGCGACCTCGGCGACCTGGTCGGTGCCAAGCGTGATCGCCGGCAGCACGCAGGCGGAGTCGCCCGAATGCACCCCCGCCTCCTCGATGTGCTCCATCACCCCGCAGACCAGGACGTTCCCGTCGGCGTCGCAGAGGGCGTCCACGTCGACCTCGACCGCATCCTCAAGGAACCGGTCGATCAGCACCGGCCTCGACCCGTGGTCCATGGTCGCCAGCGCGGCCGAGCGGGTCAGCGCCTCGGCATCGTAGGAGACCTCCATGGAGCGCCCGCCGAGCACGTAGGAGGGCCGCGCCAGCACCGGGTAGCCGATCCGCTCGGCGACCGCCAGGGCCTCCTCGCGGCTGGCCGCCTCACCCCAGGCGGGCGCGTCCAGGCCCAGCTCGGCCAGGACGGTGCCGAAGCGGCCACGGTCCTCGGCCA
>DASWDC010000280.1:0-2947 GCA_036395655.1 Actinomycetota bacterium
TGGCCGCGGTCGGACTGCTGACCGCCGGCTCGCTCCCCGCGGCCCGCGCGGTGCTCACCGGTCCCACCGGGGCCACCCGTCCTCCGTGACGAGTGACGATCCTGAAGGCCGGACCGTCCGCCGTCAGGTCGGCCGGCAGCCACCGTCACGGCCCTCCGCTACCGTGGATGCATGGCGAAGGCCAGCAGCAGGCACGCCACCGTCCGGATTGGGACGGCGGGGTGGACCGACCCGACCCTGATTCAATCCAGGCGGTTCTACCCGCCGGGGACGAACTCGGCCGAGGCGCGGCTGCGCTACTACGCCTCGCAATTCCCGATCGTGGAGGTCGACGCCTCCTACTACTACCTCCCGACCGAGCAGCAGGCAGGCCTGTGGGTGGAGCGGACCCCGCCGGGCTTCGTCTTCAACGTGAAAGCCTTCAGCCTGCTCACCGGCCACCCGACCCGGCGCAACGCGCTGCCGAAGGACCTCGACGGCGAGCTGGACCCCGGCAAACGCGACGCGCAGCGCCTCTCCGCCAACCACCTGTCCGCCGACGCCCTCACCGAGGTCTGGCGGCGCTTCCACGAGGCGCTGCTGCCGCTCGACTCGGCCGGCAAGCTCGGCGCGGTGCTCCTGCAATTTCCGGAATGGTTCGGGCCGCGCCGCTCCAGCCGCGAGGAGCTGCGGCGGGTCCGCGAGCGGCTCCCCGGCTACCAGGTCTGCATCGAGTTCCGCAACCGCGCCTGGCTGGAGGAGGGCACCAGCCGCGACCGCACGCTCAGCTTCCTCGCCGAGGAGCACCTTCCGCTGGTCTGCGTGGACATGCCCCAGGGCTTCCGTTCCTCGATGCCGCCGCTTGCCGAGGCGACCTCCCCTGACCTGGCGGTGGTCCGTTTCCACGGCCGCGACCCCAAGGCCTGGGAGCACAAGGGCCCCACCGCCGGCCCGCGCTTCCGCTACCTCTACACGGAAGACGAACTGGAGGAGTGGGTCCCGCGGGTCGAGCAGCTCGCCGAGCACACCCGCGACGTCCACGTGATCATGAACAACTGCGTCGAGGACTACGCGGTCCGCAACGGGAGGCAGCTCGCCGGGCTCTTGGAGCAGGACGCCGACGCGCCGCCGGGCATGCTGGTGCAGCCGGGGCTGACCAGCTCCTGATCAGCTGGTCTGGGGTTGTGGCTGGACCTGGACGGTGCCTTTGAGGGTGCCGAGGTCGGTGGTGTCGCCCGGGGCGGGGAGCTGGACGTCGACGGGGGTGCCGAAGTCCCAGAATTCGAGGGTGGTGACGACGGTCGCGACCCTGGTCTGGGTCGAGGGGTTGGCGAGGTTCAGGGTGTAGCGGAGTTTGGCGAGGCGGCCTTGCTGGTCGACCCAGGCGTCGCTGGGGATGGTGGTCGCGCCGGAGCGGTCGAGCCACTGGCGGAGCTGGGGTGCGAGGTTGCTGTCGTCGAGCTTGGCGCGGTCGACGGTGCCCTGGTAGTGGGTGGCGGTGCCGACGCGGATGGTGTCGGACCCGATCTGGCGGAAGTTGGCGGCGCCGGTGAGCAGCTCCAGGGTGTGGCTGACGTCCTGGACGTTCGGCTGGGCGGCGGCGCCGAGGCCGCTCAGGTCGAGTTTGACCCAGTGGCGGCCGAGGCGGTCGGCGAACGACGGCGGCAGCTGCTGGTAGAGGACCCCGTCGGCGAGCAGAGTGATGGTTGTCTGGCCGTTCTGGCTCTGCAGCAGGCTGCTGGACAGTCGCACCAGGTGACGCTGGAAGTCGATCAGGCCGGTGGTGGTGAGGGCCTGGCCGCTGTCGCCGTTCTGGAAGGTGGCGGCGATGCGGGCGCTGCCCGCCCGCGCGGTCGCCTGGGCGGCGTTGACGACCGCCGTGGTCGGGTCGGTGGTGCCGCCGACGGCGCTGGTGCGGATGGCACCGGCGGGCGCGCAGCCAGCCAGCATGAGGGCGACGGCTGCGGCGAGGGCGGCGGTGACGGGCGTGAGCGGTTGGCGGTAGCGGTAGCGCATGCGCTCCCCCAGCTTCGGGAAGACCGGTGTGCTGCGGTGTCCGCCTGGTTCTGCCCCGACGAGGCGCTCAGGAAACCCGGGCGAGGCCGGCGGTGTCCATGGCGGCCAGCAGGCGGCGGATCGGCCCGGCGAGGCGGTGCTGCTCGCCGAGAGCGTCCAGGCGGTCGCGGTCGGGCGGCCCGGGTGGGGTGATCTGGTACTCGAGGTCGGTGACGACCGGGACGACGCGGTCCATCGCGGCGAGGTAGTCGCGGCTCTGGGTCAGCGCGGTGGCGAGGCGCGGGCCGAGGGTACCGGCGGCCTGCACCAACGCCGCCAGGGTCGGGTACTCGTTCACCAGGCGGGCTGCTGTCTTGGCGCCGATGCCGCTGATGCCGGGCAGGCCGTCGGAGGGGTCGCCGCGCAGGATCGCGAAGTCGGCGTAGCGGCTCGGCGGCACCCCGCACTTCTCGGTCACCCCTGCCTCGTCCATGAGGGCGAGCTGCGAGGTGCCCCGCAGCGGGTACAACACGCGGACCACCGGGTCGCGGACCAGCTGGAACAGATCACGGTCGCCGGTGACGATCGCGACCCGCTCGCCGGCGCCGGCCTGGGCGGCGAGCGTGCCGATGACGTCGTCGGCCTCGTAGCCGGGCGCCTCCGCCACCGGCAGCCCGGCGGCGTCGAGGACCTGGCGGATCACCGGGAACTGGCCGGGCAGCTCGGGCGGGTCCTCGGGACGCTGGGCCTTGTAGCCGGGGTAGGCGTCCACGCGCCACTGGGGCCGCCAGTCGGCGTCGAAGGTGTTGACCACCCCGGCGGGCCGCCGGTCGACCAGCAGCCGGGAGAGCATGTCGAGGTAGCCGTGGGCGGCGTTCACCGAGTTGCCGGCGGGGTCGCGGATGCTCTTCGGCAGCGCGAAGAAGGCCCGGTACACCAGGCTGGGCGAGTCGAGCACCAGGCGGGTCACCCG
>DASWDC010000281.1:0-5100 GCA_036395655.1 Actinomycetota bacterium
CGCTGTTCCTGTCGTCGACCCGGGTGATCTTCGCGGCGGCGTTCGACCGGATCCTGCCGGAGCGGGTGGCCGACGTGTCGGAGCGGCGGCACGTCCCGGTGTACGCGCTGGTGCTGATGCTGGTCCCGTCGATCGTGGTGAGCGCGTTCTACTCCTACACCGCGCAGATGAAGACCTACATCCTGGACGCGGTGCTGGTGATCGCCGTCACCTTCCTCGGCACGGCGATCGCAGCCATGCTGCTGCCCTACCGCCGCAAGCAGCTGTTCGAGAACTCGGCGATCGCCCGCTACAAGGTGTTCGGCGTGCCGCTGATCACGATCGCGGGAGCCATAACCGCCGCGTTCCTGGCCTTCAACCTGTGGAAGTGGCTCAAGGACTCCCTCTACGCGGTCAACAACAAGACCTCGCTGTGGTTCATGGGCGGGATGTACCTGCTCGCGCTGGTGGTCTACGTGGTCGCCAAACTGGTGCGCCGCAGCCAGGGGATCGACCTGAAGGCGATCCACCAGGAGATCCCGGTTGAGTAGCGCACCGCCCACAGCATTTCCGGAGCGAGCCCAGACCGTGATCGTCGGTGCCGGCATCGTCGGCGCCAGCGCCGCCTGGCACCTGGCGGAGCTGGGTCAGCCGGACGTGCTGGTGCTGGACCGGGGCCCCCTGTTCGAGACCGGCGGCTCCACCTCCCACGCGCCCGGCCTGGTGTTCCAGACCAACCCGTCGCGCCTGATGTGCCGGGTCGCGCAGGACACCGTCGCGCTCTACAAGACCCTGGAGCTGGACGGCGAGCCGGGCTGGTACGGCGTCGGCTCGCTGGAGGTCGCCACCACCCCGGAGCGGGCCTGGGAGCTGAAGCGCCGCCTCGGCTGGGCCCGCTCCTACGGCATCGAAGGCGGCGAGCTGCTCAGCCCCGAGCAGGCCGCCGAGCGGGTGCCGCTGCTGGACCCGGCCACGATCCTCGGCGCCTACCACGTCCCCAGCGACGGGATCGCCAAGGCGGTCCGGATCGTGGCCGCGCTCGCCCGCGCCGCCAGCGCCAAGGGGGTCGTGTTCAAGGGCGGTGTCACCGTCACCGGGTTCGACCTGCACGATGGCCGGGTGCGGGCGGTCGAGACCGACCAGGGCCGGGTGGAGTGCGAGCGGGTGTTGATCTGTGCGGGCGTCTGGGGCCCGACCGTGGGCGCGCTGGCCGGGGTGCCGGTCCCGCTGGTCGCGGTGGAGCACCAGCTGGTCTGGACCGACCCGCTGCCGGAGCTGGCCGGCGAGACCCGGGAGGTCGCCCACCCGATCGTGCGCCACCAGGACATGGCGATGTACTTCCGCCAGCGCGAGGACCACTACGGCGTCGGCAGCTACCAGCACGAGCCGATCGCGGTCCCGCAGCGCAGCCTGGGCGGCGATGCGGTCAACCCGTTCACCCCCGGCGACTTCGACATCGCCGAGGCCGAGGCCGCGCGGGTCATGCCGGCGCTGAAGGGGACCATGCGCCCCGAGGACCCGGCCCGCTCGCTCAACGGGATCTTCTCCTTCACCCCCGACGCCGCCTCGATCGTCGGGGAGAGCGCGCGGGCCCGCGGTGTCTGGGTCTGCGAGGCGGTCTGGATCACCCACGCCGGGGGGATGGGCCGCCAGGTGGCCGAGTGGATGGCCCTGGGGGAGCCGAGCTACGACCTGGCCGAGGCCGACGCCAACCGCTTCCATGGGTTCCAGACCGCTCCGCCGTACCTGCTGGAGCGCGGCAAGCAGCAGTACCGCGAGGTCTACGACATCATCCACCCGCGCCAGCAGCCGGCACGGCCGCGCGAACTCCGCCTCACCCCGTTCTACCGCCGGCAGGTCGACTTGGGCGCGCGGTTTGTGACCGCCGCCGGGTGGGAGCGCCCGCAGTGGTTCGAGGCGAACGGGACGCTCCTCAGCGAGGCCGGGGCCGGCGGTGACGCGCTCTGGGGGCGCCGAGACGGCTGGGCGGCCAAGCTCTGGTCGCCGGTCGAGGGCGCCGAGCACCGCGCGACCCGGTCCCATGCCGCCCTGTTCGACCTCACCCCCTTCGCCAAAGCCGACGTGGCAGGGCCGGACGCGCTCGCCTTCCTGGAGCGGATCTGCGGCAACCGCATCGACCGGCCGGTCGGCTCGGTGGTCTATACCGCCATGCTCACCCCGCGTGGCCGGATCCGCTGCGACCTCACCGTCACCTGCCTGGCCCACGACCGGTTCCGGATCATCACCGGAGGCGGCAGCGGCCAGCACGACCTCGCCTGGATACGGGCGCAGCGCCGCCCCGGCGAGCGGGCGGCGGTCACCGAGTGGACCTCGGAGCTGTTCACCCTCGGCCTGTGGGGCCCGAAGGCCCGCGCGATCCTGGCCGAGGTCAGCGACGCGGACGTCTCCAACGGGGCGTTCCCCTACCTGACCGGCCGCTGGCTCCACGTCGGCGAGGTGCCGGTGTGGGCGCAACGGATCAGCTACGCCGGGGAGCTGGGCTGGGAGCTCTACGGCGAGTTCGCCATGGGCGACCGGCTCTGGGAGCTGCTGTGGGAGGCCGGGCGCGAGCACGGCCTGATCGCCGCGGGGCTGGGCGCCTTCGACACGCTCAGGCTGGAGAAGGGCTACCGCCTCTGGGGCCAGGACATCGACGCCGAGCACGACCCGCTGGAGGCCGGGTTGGGGTTCGCGTTGCGGTGGGACAAGGACTTCCAGGGCAGGGAGGCGCTTCTGGAGGCGAGGCAGCGCGGGCTGCGCCGCAAGCTCGTGCCGATGGTCTTCGACGACCTGGACGTGGTGGTCCTCGGCAAGGAGCCGATCCGGGTGGACGGCCGGGTGGTCTCGTCGGTGACCTCGGCCGGCTACGGCTACTCGATCGACCGGGGGATCGTCTACGGCTACCTCCCGGCCGAGCTGGCCGCGGTCGGCACCAGGGTCGAGGTCGAGTACTTCGACCAGCGCCACCCGGCGACGGTCGCCAGCGAGCCGCTGTTCGACCCGAAGGGGGAGCGTCTCAGGGCCTGACAGGCAGTCGATGAACCAGGGGTTTGCGCTGATGGCCGAAGAACAGGAACAGGAACAGGAGCAGGAACAGGAGCAGGAAGAGATCGTCCTGGTCGAGCTGCCCGACGAGGAGCTGGTCAAGCAGATACACGACGACCTCTACGACGGCCTGGCCGACGAGATCGTCGAGGGCACCAGCATCCTCCTCGACCGGGGCTGGGGGCCAGACCAGGTCCTCAACCAGGCGCTGGTCGAGGGGATGCGGATCGTCGGCATCGACTTCCGCGACGGCATCCTGTTCGTCCCCGAGGTGCTGCTGGCCGCCAACGCGATGAAGGCGGGCATGGCGATCCTGCGCCCGCTGCTGGCCGAGACCGGCGCCGAGCGGGTCGGCAAGGTGGTGATCGGCACCGTCAAGGGCGACATCCACGACATCGGTAAGAACCTGGTCGCGATGATGCTGGAGGGCGCCGGCTTCGAGGTGGTCGACCTGGGCATCAACAACCCGGTCGAGCGCTACCTGGAGGCCCTGGAGAAGCACAAGCCCGACATCCTGGGAATGTCGGCGCTGCTCACCACCACCATGCCCTACATGAAAGTGGTGATCGACGAGCTGGTGGCGAAGGGCATCCGCGACGACTACATCGTCCTGGTCGGCGGCGCCCCCCTCAACGAGGAGTTCGGCAGGGCGGTCGGCGCCGACGGCTACTGCCGCGACGCCGCCATCGCCGCGGAGATGGCCCAGGCGATGGTGCTGGAACGGCGCGCACAGCGGCAGGGAGCGAGCCGGTGACGGCCCTCCAGCCGAGGCCACGACTGCTGGTGATCGCCTGTGGCGCGATCGCCCGGGAGGTCCTGGCGGTGCTCCGCCTCAACGGCTGGGACCGGGAGGTGACCCTGCGGTGCCTGCCCGCGCAGCTCCACAACACGCCGCAGCGGATCGCCGCCAGAGTGGATGCCAAGCTCCACGAGGCCGAGGCGGAAGGCTATCCCCCTACCCAGATCCTGGTCGCTTACGGCGACTGCGGCACCGGCGGGGCGCTCGACCGCGTGCTGGACGAGCACGGCGTCGGACGCCTTCCCGGCGACCACTGCTACGCCTTCTTCGCGGGGGTGGACTCCTGGCTCGCAATGCATGACGCGGAGCCGCGGACCTTCTACCTGACTGACTTCCTGTGCCGCCACTTCGACCGGTTGGTGGTGCGGGGCCTCGGCCTCGACCGGCATCCGGAGCTGCTGCCGGCCTACTTCGGCAACTACCTGCGCCTGGTCTACCTCGCGCAACGCGCCGACGAAGCGCTGCTCGCCAACGCGCGGGAGGCGGCGGCCTACCTCGGCCTCACCCTGGAGGTCCGCCACAGCGGCTACGGCGACCTGGCGCCGGCACTCCAGGCTGCGAGGCGGCGAGCCGTGGAGGTGGAGGTGGCGTGCGCATGACGCATACCGTGGTGTCGTCGGCTTCCAAGGAGGTCGTGATCGGGTTCGACCGGCCGTTCGTGATCATCGGCGAGCGGATCAACCCGACGGGACGCAAGCGCCTTGCCGCCGAGATGGCGCTCGGCGACTTCTCCACCGTGATCGCGGACGCCCTCGCGCAGGTCGAGGCCGGTGCCCACATGCTGGACGTCAACGCTGGCATTCCCCTGGCCGACGAGCCCGCGATCCTCACCCGTGTGGTCGAGCTGGTCCAGTCGGTCACCGACGTGCCCCTGTGCATCGACTCTTCGATCGTCGAGGCGCTGGAGGCGGCCCTGCCGGCCTACAAGGGCAAAGCCCTGGTCAACTCCGTCACCGGCGAGGAGGAGCAGCTGGAGCGCGTGTTGCCGCTAGTTGCAAGGCACGGCGCCGCGGTGGTGGCGATCAGCAACGACGAGCGCGGCATCTCCGAGAACCCCGACGTCCGCTTCGAGGTCGCCCGCAAGATCGTGGAGCGCGCCGCCGACTACGGCATCACGCCCGCCGACATCGTGGTGGACCCACTGGTGATGCCGATCGGCGCGATGGCCAGCGCCGGGCGGCAAGTGTTTCGCCTGGTCCGCCGCCTGCGCCAAGAGCTGCACGTCAACACCACCTGCGGTGCCTCCAACATCGCCTTTGGGCTGCCGAACCGCCCCG
>DASWDC010000282.1:0-2723 GCA_036395655.1 Actinomycetota bacterium
GACCTGCTCGCCGAGGCCGGCGCCCGCGCGACCTTCTTCTGCTGCGGCGAGCCCGCCCGCCTCCACCCCGAGCTGGTCCGCCGCGCCGCACGGCTCGGCGAGGTCGGCAACCACTCCTGGAGCCACGCCGACCTCGCCACCCTGAACACCGCCCCGGTCGGCCGCGAGCTCGACCAGACCCACCAGCTCCTCGCCAGCCTCACCGGGCAGCCGCCGACCCTGTTCCGGCCGCCCTACGGCAACCTCCGCGGCGCCGTCCTGCTCGTCGCCGCCCGCCACCGCTACGGAGCCATCCTCTGGACCGACATGGTCCAGCACGCCGCCAGCACCCCGGCCGCCGACACGGCCCGGCTGCTCGCCCACGCCGCGCCCGGCCAGATCCTGCTCGCCCACGACGGCCGCGGCGACCGCGCCGGGATCCTCGAGCGCCTCCCCGCCCTCCTCCACGGCCTGCGCGGGGACGGCTTCGAGCTGACCACCGTCAGCGACCTGCTCAGCTTCGACGACGGCCTCGACGACGGCCTCGGCGGCAGCCGCGAGGGGCCGCCCGGAAGCTAGGCCTCCACCTTCTGGCCCTTGCCGATCACCACGACACCGCCGGGGGAGACCGCGAAGCGGGCGCGGTCGTCCTCGGCGTCGGTACCGATCCGGGCGCCCTCCGGGATGATCACGTTCTTGTCGACGATGGCGTTGCGGACCACCGCGTGGGCGCCGACCTCGACGCCATGCAGCAGCACCGAGCCCTCCACCAGAGCGCCGTCGGCGACGCGCACGCCGGGGGACAGGATCGAGCGGCGCACCGTCCCACCCGCGACGATCACTCCCGCGCACACCATCGAGTCGAACGCCTGCCCGGTGCGGCCCTCGCCGTCCTCGAACACGAACTTCGCCGGCGGCAGCGGGTCGTGCCAGGTCAGGATCGGCCAGCGCTGGTTGTACAGGTTGAACACCGGATGGACCGAGATCAGGTCCAGGCTGGCGTCGTAGAAGCTGTCCAGCGTCCCGACGTCCCGCCAGTAGCCGCGGTCCCGCTCGGTCGCGCCGGGGACCTCGTTGTCGGCGAAGTCGTAGACCTGCGCCTCGCCGCGCTCCACCAGCAGCGGCAGGATGTCGCCGCCGAGGTCGTGGTTGGAGGAGTCGTCGGTGGCGTCCAGGGAAACGACTTCGGTCAGGGTGGCGGTCGTGAAGACGTAATTGCCCATCGAGGCGTAGACGGTGTCCGGGTCGCCGGGCAGCCCCGGCGGGTCCTCCGGCTTCTCCAGGAACGCCTCGATGCCGCGCCCGTCGGCCGCCGCCTGGATGACGCCGAACTGGTGCGCCTCCGAGCGCGGCACCCGGATCCCCGCCACCGTCACCCCGGCGCCGCTGGCGATGTGCTGCTCGACCAGCTGCCGCGGGTCCATGCGGTAGATGTGGTCGGCGCTGAACACGATCACGTAGTCGGGCCGCTCGTCGCCGATCAGGTTGAGGTTCTGGAAGATCGCGTCCGAGGAGCCCGCGAACCAGCGCGGCCCCCGCCGCATCTGCGCCGGCACCGGGGTGACGTAGTTGCCGAGCAGCGGCGACATCCGCCAGGTGGTGGCGATGTGCCGGTCGAGGGAATGGCTCTTGTACTGCGTCAGCACCACGATCCGCAGGTAGCCCGCGTTGACCAGGTTGGACAACGCGAAGTCGACGATGCGGTAGTTCCCGCCGAACGGCACCGCCGGCTTGGCGCGGTCGGCGGTGAGCGGCGCCAGCCGCTTGCCCTCGCCGCCGGCGAGGACCATCGAGAGGACGTGCGGCTGCTGATACTGGGACGTCACAGCGTGAGCGTATCCACCCCGCCCTGCTTTGATCCACCATTTGGAGGATCCTTGCGGCCGTGCACCATACTGGTTGACCGGTGGAGGCGCGGCCTCCAGCCTCCAGGCTGTCCGCTCGCGCAAAGGAGGGCCCGATGTCCGCTCGCACGACGCCGCCGTTCCGCGCCGACCACGTCGGCAGCCTGCTGCGGCCTCCGGAGCTGCTGCGGGCACGCGACGAGTTCACCGCCGGGAAGATCCCCGCCGAGGAGCTGCGCACGATCGAGGACGAGGCGATCGAGGCGGTCGTGCGGATGCAGCGCGACGCCGGCCTGCGGTCAGCCACCGACGGGGAGTTCCGCCGCGCCGCCTGGCACATGGACTTCATCTACCAGCTCGGCGGCATCAGCAGGGCCCCCGAGGAGCTCAAGATCCACTTCCGCAACGAGCAGGGCGACCTGGAGTTCACCACCGCCGCCCTGCAGGTCGACGGCAGGATCCATCTGGAGCACACCATCTTCGGCCCGGACTTCCAGTTCCTCCAGGGTCTGGTCGCGGGGACCGGGGTGACGCCGAAGCTGACCATCCCCTCGCCCAACATGGTCCACTACCGCGGCGGCCGGGCAACGATCGACCAGCGCGTCTACCCGGAGATGGAGGAGTTCTGGGCGGATCTCGCCGCCGCCTATGCCGAGGAGGTCCGACGCCTCGGCGAGCTGGGCTGCACCTGCCTCCAGTTCGACGATTCCACTTCTGGCGAGGCACCTGCAACCAGGGGCAAACCAGACGAATGACACAGGCTGTGGCGACACCGCCTCGAGTGGGTCCGGACGGCCACGGCCCCCACGCCTCGCCGCACCAAGACAACTACTCTCACCTGCTGGATGATCGGACAGGGAGGTCCGCCAGTTGACCGACGGATGCAGCTATGATTCTCTG
>DASWDC010000283.1:0-16466 GCA_036395655.1 Actinomycetota bacterium
TCACCGCCACGTCGAGCACGGCGAGCGCGCCGCTGTCGAGGGCGCCACGCCGCCGGCCCACCTCCACCACCACGGCGCTCTCGACCAGGCAGGCGACCAGCACCAGGGCCACCACCACCGGAGCCCGGAAGTGCCGCCACACCAAGATCCCGGCGGTGACGGTCTGTGTGTAGATCGCCAGCCGCACGAACGCGAACGTCCCCAGCAGCAATCGTTCGCTGCGCTGGGCGGCGTCACCGGGCTTGCCTGCCGAGCTGGCCATTTTGCACCCTTGTGCGGCAGTCTACGAGACTGGGGCCCTCAGGGGAACGCGTCGACGACCGACCACAGGGTCAGTCGGATGGATCGCACCGGTCCGCCAGCAGGGCCGGCGGCTGCGGCGGCGACGCGGCGCTGACCTTCCCGAGCTCGATCGCCTTGCGGGTGAGGTCGGCCTTGTTGCCGACGCGCAGCTTCTGCCGGATGCGCTTGATGTAGGTCTCGACGGTCGTCTGGCTGACGCCCATCCGCCTCGCCGCCTGCGCGTGGGTGAAGCCCCGGGCGATGTAGCGCAGCGTCTCCTCCTCGCGCGGGGCGAGCCGCTGCTCGCCGCCGCCCCAGGCGCCCACGCCCGCCTCGAGGGCGGAGTCGAGGTCCAGGTCGGCGTGGAGCATGTCGGCGAGCTGGGACGACAGGTACAGCTGACCGGCGGCGACCCGCTCGACGCCGGCCAGGAAGGCGTCGTCGGAGGCCTGCTTGGTCAGGTAGCCGTCGGCGCCGGACCGGATCGCCGCCAGGACGTCCTCACGCCGCCCCGACGCCGACATCACCAGGACGCGGCAGCGCGCCGCCAGCCGCTCGATCGCCGCCAGCGAGGGCGCCTCCCCCGCCAGGTAGAGATCGACGATCACCACCTCCGGCGCCGCCTCGCCCGCGCCCGTGGCGACCTCCAACTCCTCGACCGAGGCGACCGAGCACAGCACGCGGATCTCGGGGTGTGCCTCGAAGATGTGCTCGACACCCCAGCGCGCCACCGGATGATCGTCGACGATCGCGATCCGGATCGGTCGCATCCCCAGCCCTCGAGGGCGAACGGCCATGACAACCGTATTGTTTCACGCCGCGGCTGCCGGCCGGCATGTCCCTGGTTCAGGGGACATGCCGCCGCGGCCTTCCTGCTGGACGAACCCTCCGGCGAACTGGTCTTCGAGGCGGTCGCGGGCGAGGGCGCCAACCACCTCATCGGCCAGCGCGTCCCGCGTTCCGCGTCGGGTCCGGGACCGGGTTCGGGATGGGGTCGCGCAAGGCCGCGGGGACCTGCGCGCGGGCGCGGCTGGTGGCGGCGGGAGACGCGCCGGCGGCCTCAAGGGCCAACAGGGCGGCACCGGTGACGGGCGGCAGGGCCAGGGTGATCGGCTGGGCGTGGGGGGCGACCGCCTGGATGCCGCGATGGACACGGGCGGTGAGGCGGTCGTCGCCGGCTTGGAGGATGCCGCCGCCCAGAACGATCTCGGCGTCGGAGCGGGTCAGGCGCAGGCGGCGCAGCAGGGCGGCGGCCATCGCGACAACCTCGTCGGCGAGCCGGTCGACGATGCCGCCGGCGACCCCGTCGCCGTCGCGGGCGGCGGCGAACAGCAGCGGCGGGAGGCCTTCCAGCGCGCGTTCCGGGAGCCGGCCCTGGAAGATGGCGATGCCGGCCGCCTGTGGCTGGCGCAGGCCGAAATGGGCGGCGACCGACCGCTGCAGCGAGGTGCGCGGCCCGCGCCCGTCCTGGCTGCGGATGGCGGCGGCGAGGGCGGCCATGCCGACGTCGGCGGCGCCGCCCCAGTCGCCGGTCAGCGGTCCCAGCGCCGGATAGCGGGCATGCCGCCCGCTCGGCGAGACGGCAACGCAGTTGATACCGGTGCCGCACACCACCGCGACGCCCCAGCCGCGCGAGGCGCCGGCGCGCAGCGCCGCAAAGCAGTCATTGCCGACGACGCTGGCGGCGCTCCAGCGGCATGCCGCCACGCGCGCGCCGAGGTCGCGCTCTTGAGCCGGGAAATCCAGCCCGGAGAGGTAGTAGGCGCCCAGCTCGGCGATCGGGCGCGGCTGCCCGTCCAGCCCAGCCACGAGGGCCGCCCGGGTGACCAGCGCGTCAAGGATCGCCACGCAGCGGGCGGCGCCGACGTTGTCGGGGTTGGAGCCGGGGCCGCGCACCGCGGCCAGGACGGCGCCGTCCTCGTCGAGCAGCACCAGGTCGGTCTTGGAGCCGCCCCCGTCTGCCGCGAGGAGCCGTCGCTGGCCCATGCTCAGGCTTCCGTCTCCGTCTCAGTCCGGGTCTGGGCGCCGGCGGCGGTGCCGGCCGCGGCGGTGCCGGCCGCGGCCCTGGCGCCGGTGGCCGGGTCCGGGAAGAAGCGCGGCAGGTGGGCGCGGTTGGCCTCCAGCAGTGCCTCCAGCAGCGGGACGGCGACCTGGTACTGGGCGACCAGCGGGTTGGCGAGCAGGGCGCGCAGGGCGACGCGGCGGTCGCCGCTCCGCGCCGCCTCGACCGCCAGGCGCTCGTAGGCGGCGACCTGCTGCACCAGCCCGAGCAGCTCGGGGGCGAGCGGCCGCTGCGGCAGCGGGTGGGCGCCGTCGCGGTCGATCCGGGCGGGGACCTCGACGACGGCCTCCGGCGGCAGCCCGGCGAGGGTGGTCCCGTTGCGGAGGTTGACGACCTGGACGTCGCCGCGGCCACCGACGAGCGACTCGACCAGCTGCGCGGCAGCCTCGCTGTAGAAGGCGCCGCCACGCTGCTCCAGCAGCGCCGGTTTGGCGGCGAGGGCGGGGTCGCGGTAGGCCTCCAGCAGCTCCTGCTCAATCGCCGCTACCCGTTCGGCGCGCGACGGTGCGGCGCGCTGCTCGGCGAGCACCTGCTCGCGCAGGTAGAAGAAGCGCAGGTAGTACGACGGCACCGCTCCGAGCGTGCGCAGCAGCGCGACCGGCTGTCCGGCCTGCCCGGCGAGCACCTGGGCGGCGTCGGGGCGCGCCAGCAGCTCGGGGAGGCGGTCGACGCCGTCCAGGTGGGCGGCTCTGACCCAGGAGAGATGATTGAGGCCGACGTGCTCCAGCTGGATTCGCTCCGGCTCGACCTGGCACAGCGCCGCGATCGTGCGCTGGAAGCCGATAGCGACGTTGCACAGGCCGATGACTCGGTGGCCGGCGTCGAGCAGGGCTCTGGTGACGATCCCGACCGGGTTGGTGAAGTCCACGATCCAGGCGCCCGGCGCCGCCAGCGCGGCGATCCGGTCGGCCAGCTCCAGCATGACCGGGACGGTGCGCAGCGCCTTGGCGAAGCCGCCGGGACCGGTGGTCTCCTGCCCGATGCAGCCGAACCGCAGCGGCAGGGTCTCGTCGACCTGCCGGGCGGCCTGCCCGCCGACGCGGAGCTGGATGATCGCGACGTCGGCCCCGGCGGCGGCGCCGGCCAGGTCGGTGGTCAGGGTGAGCCGCCCCGGCCAGCCCTGCCGCGCAAGGATCCGGCGGGCGAGCCCGCCGACGACCTCCAGGCGACCGGCGTCGAGATCGTGGAGGGCCAGCTCGTCGACGGCGAGGCGTCCCTGGCGCTGGCGTCGGGCGAACCCGTCGACCAGCTCCGGGGTGTAGGTGCTCCCCCCGCCGACCACGGCGACCTTCACGCGCGGGCCTGCCTCGGGCAGCTCAACCCTTCACCCCGGTGAGGGTCACGCCCTCGATGAAGGCGCGCTGGGCGAAGAAGAACAGCGCGATCACCGGCAGCATCACCAGCACAACCGCGGCCATGGTGAGGTTCCACTCGACGCGGTGCAGGGTGCGGAACTGCGTCAGGGCGACCGACAGCGTCCAGTTCGCCTGGTTGTTGATCACATACAGCAGCGGCCCGAAGAAGTCGTTCCAGGCGTAGAGGAAGTTGAACAGCGCCACCGCGGCGAGCGCCGGCCTGGCCATGGGGACGACCACGCGCCGCAGGATCTGGAAGTCGCTGCCGCCGTCGACCCGGGCGGCGTCCAGGTAGTCCTCGGGGATGGTCATGAAAAACTGGCGCAGCAGGAAGATCGAGAAGGCGTCGCCGAAGAAGTTCGGCACGATCAGCGGCAGCAGCGTGCCGATCCAGTGCACCCTCGTGAAGATCACGTACAGCGACACCGCCGTCACCTGGTAGGGCAGCATCATCGTGGCCAGCACCAGCACGAAGAAGAACCCGCGCAGGCGCCAGCGGAGCTTGGCGAGCGCGTAGGCGACCGGGACGCTGGACAGCAGCACCCCGATGGTGGCCAGGCCGGCGTACAGGAACGTGTTGGCGGCGTAGCGCAGCACCGGGAACGAGTGGATCACGGTGGCGAAGTTCCCCCAGCGGAACGGGTGCGGCCAGAGGTTCTGGCCACCCGCCTGCAGGTCGTTCATCAACGCGGTCAGCACGATGAACGCGAACGGCGCCAGGAACAGGACCGAGCATGCGATCAGCCCGCTGTGGGTGGCCACCGCGACCAGGAAGCGGTGCCGCCGGACCGCCGGCGGCACCGCCGGCCGCGGGCGGTCAAGGGCCGGGACTGCCGCGCTCATCTGACGCCTCCCTGGTAGTGGACCCAGCGTCTCGAGATGCGCAGCAGCAGCAGGGTGAAGATCAGGGTGACCAGGAACAGCGTCCAGGCCAGCGCCGAGGCGTAGCCCATGCGGAAGTACTCGAAGCCGTTCTGGTAGAGCCAGACCGAGAAGAACAGGGTCGAGCCCTGCGGGTAGCCGAGCGTGATGCTCTGGCCGACCTGGAAGGAGCCGCTGGCCGCCACCGAGGCGACGTAGCCCTGGGTGAAATACTGCAGGCCGTCGATGATGCCGATGATCAGGGCGAACAGGATCACCGGCGAGATCATGGGCAGGGTCACCTTGCGGGCCTTCTGCCAGGCGTTGGCACCCTCGATGTCGGCGGCCTCGTAGAGCTGGACCGGCACGTCGAGCAGGCTCGCCAGGAAGATGATCATGATGTCGCCGATGCCCCACAGCGCCAGCAGCACCAGCGCCGGCTTGGCGAAACGGGGGTCGGAGAACCACAGCGGCTGAGGCAGGTGGAGCAGGTGGAGGATGTGGTTGACCGGCCCGGTCGTCGGGTTGAACAGGAACACGAAACCGAGCGTCGCCGCCACCGGCGGGGCCAGCACCGGCAGGTAGAAGATCGTCCGGAACAGCCCGGCGGCGCGCCTGGCCTTGGTCAGCAGCATGGCCGCGCCAACCGCGAACACCACCCGCGCCGGCACCGCGACCAGGATCACCCAGACGGTGTTGCGCACCGCCAGCCAGAAATTCTGGTCCTTGGTGAACATGTAGCGGTAGTTGGCCAGACCGATGAACCTCGGCTGCCCGAGCAGGTCGTAGTGGGTGAACGAGAACCATAGGCTGGCGGCCATCGGGTAGACGAAGAACATCGAGAACCCGAGCAGCCACGGGGACATGAACAGCAGCACGGTCAGCTTTCGGCGCGCCCGCAGGCGCCGCGCGGGGCCGGCCGCGCGGGGCCGGGGCGGTGGCTTGGACCGGATCGCCGGAGCCGCCCGCCCCTCCTGGACGGCCCCGGTGCCGGTCCGGGCGCTGGCTATGGCGCACCTACCTGCTGTGCCAGCTGGTTGTCGTTGGTCTTGTCGACCCCCTGGAGGGCCGCCTGCAGGTCGCGGACGTTGCCGGCCTGGTACTTGACGAGCACGTCCTGGAAGTTGTTCTGCAGCGCGGCACCGACGGGGGTGGGCGGCACGGCGGCCGACTTCGGGTTGCCGAAGATGTCGAGGAAGGTCTTGAAATGCTGGTCCGGCTTGATATCGGGCGAGCTGAGCGCCGCCGTGACGGTGGGGACGTTGCGCAGGTCGTTGGAGAGGCCGACCTGGGCGGCGGTGTCGGTGGCCAGGAACTTCACCAGCAGCCAGGCCTGCTCGGGATGCTTGGCGCCGCGGGGGATGCCGATGATGTTGCCGCTGACGAAGCCGGCGCCGTACTGGCCGGGCTGGTCGTCGGCGGCCGGGAACGGCGCGGTCGCGTAGTTGAGGTTCGGCTTCTCGTCGGCCAGGAAGGCGACCCGCCACTCGCCGTCGAGGTTCATGGCGAGCTTGCCGCTCTCGAACATGTTCTGGGCGGAGAACTCGTCGGGCGGCTGCCCGGCGAACTTGACGAGGTTCTTGTAGCCGTACCAGTCGACGAGTTGCTTCTGCCACTTGGCCATCTCCGCCCAGCGCGGGTCCGTGGAGATGTTGGATTTGCCGTCGGCGTCGAGCCACTGAGCGCCCCAGGACTGCCCGAGGTGCGCGACGCTCGCCTCATAGAAGCCCCACAGCGGCACGAAGCCGGCCACCTTGATCGACCCGTCGGGGTTGCGCACGGTCAGCTTCTCGGCGTCGGCGACCAGCTCGCTCATGGTCCGCGGCGGCTTGGCCGGGTCCAGGCCGGCCTTGGTGAACATGTCGGTGTTGTAGTAGAGGCCGTAGGTGTCGGCCAGCATCGGCAGGGTGCACTGCTTGCCCTTGTAGCTGGTGTAGTCGCGGGCCGCCTGCGGGATGACGCTCAAGTCGGTGCCGTCCGCCTTGGCGTAGGACCCAAGATCCTGGAAGGCGTTGGCGGCGCAGAACTCGCCGACGTTGTCGGTGGTGAAGGACATGGCGGCGTCAGGTGGGTTGCCGCCGTGGATCGCGTTGACGATGTTCTCGTCGGTGATGGCGTCGGTGAGCTTCACGGTGATCCACGGATATCTGGCGTGGAACTTGGCGACCGCCGCCCGGATCGCCGCCTTCTCGTGGTTGGCGCTGAACCCCTCCCAGAAGGTGATCGTCTTCGGCGTGGTGTCGACCGTCTTGGAGGTCGTGGGCGTCTTTGCCCCCCCGCCCCCGGCGGTGCAGGCGGCAAGCGCGAGGGCGACCACCGCCAGGACCGCAATCCATGCTCGGCCTCCGCACGCCCCGCCGACCTTGTTCGCCCCCGTGGCGCGCTCACCGTGATGTCTCATGCTGACGCCTCCTTGGCGCTCGCGGACCGGGCCGGCGACGGCCGCCCGGTGAGTGCTGGTGCTTGCTCCGTCCTGGCGAAGACCCGCTCCTGCGCCGCGAGCAGGGCGGTCGCCAGCGCGCCCTGCAGCACGGCGTCGGCGCCGAGGGCCGATACCGCCACCCGCGGCCGGAACGGGCCACAGCCGCGCAGCTCCCGGGTGACCGGTTCGAGCAGCAGATCGCCGCTGTTGTGGCCGATGCCGCCGCCGAGGATGACCAGATCCGGGTCGAGCACGGCGGCGACGGCGGCGATGCCGAGCGCCAGGTGATGGGCCTGCAGGTTCACCGCCGCCAGCGCGTCCGGGTGGCCGCGCCGCGCTGCCGCGAAGACCTCCTCGGCGTTGCGCGCCTTGGTCATGCCGCACTGGCGCGCCAGCGCGACCACGCCGCGCGCCCCAGCCGCGGCCTCGAACGCGCCGCCGCGTCGCCCCCTGGCCCTGGCGCCGCCGGTCCCGGGTGGCAGGGGCAGCGGCAGGTAGCCAACCTCGCCGGCCGCCCCGGCCGAGCCGCGGTGGAGCTGGCCGCCCAGCACCACCCCCATACCGATGCCGGTGCCGATCGACAGCAGCACGAAGTCGTCCACCTCACGGCCGAGGCCGCGCCAGCGCTCGGCGATCGCGGCCAGGTTCACGTCGTTCTCGAACTCCACCTCGAGGCCGAGCTCGGCGCGGACCTCGTCGACCACGCCGGGCTGCTGCCAGCCGGGCAGGTTGGGGGCCAGGATGACCCGCTCGCCGCCGGGCCCGAGCACGCCGGGGCTGCCCAGCGTCGCCCAGGTCACCGCGGCCAGCTCGATCCCGGCGTCGGCGGCGACGGCGCGCGCCAGCGAGCCGATCTGCGTGATGAGCGTGTGGCCGCTGCGGATGTGGGCGTGCTCGTCGCGGCGTGCGACCACCCTGCCGGTGATATCGGTGGCCGCGCAGCGGACCCAGCGCCGCCCGACGTCGATGCCGAGCACCCAGCCGGCGCTGGGGTCCAGATCGTAGAGCACCGCGCTGGCGCCCCGGCCGCCGCTGGTCCTGCCGACCTCGCGGACCAGGCCGGCGGCTTCCAGGCGCGCGAGCGCCAGCGAGACGGTGGGCTTGGACAGGCCGCTGCGCCGGGCGATGTCGGCCCGCGACAGCGGGCCGAAGCGGCGGATCAACTCGACGGCGCCGCGCTCGTTGATCGCCCGCAGCAGGCTCGGCGTCCCCGCCGCCATCGGCACCGGCGCCGGGAGGCGCTCGGCGGCTGCCTCGACCGGCTGATCGGAGGGTTCCCACACCGGCATACGGATCACTCCGGTCTCGTGCGGGACTGCAGATTAGTTAGGATACTTCATTAACTAGCCGGACTTTACGGCTTCGTCCGGAAGGTGTCAACGGGCGACTCGGGCTGACCCAGCCACCCCACGGCGCGGAGCCGCCGCGCCGGGCGGAGGTGAGGCCGCCAAGTCGCCGCACCTGACCGCGGAGCGAAGTCTTCGCAGAAATTAATTAAAAGGAATATCGCGCAGAATTGCATCATACAACAAGCGTACCGATTTGGCGCACCTATGGGGTTGCTCCGGGAGTGACCGGCTCGCTTAGTATTTGCCTCCATTGCGGCACACAAGGCGCCGTGAAATTCGAGGGGGAGAGCCGATGAAAATCCGCTACGCGGCCGCCATGGCGTCCGTTGCGGTCGCCGCGCTGGCAGCGGCTGCTGGAATGGGCCCGAGCGCGAAAGCGAGCCCGACGGCCGCCGGCGCGACCGGAGGAGCGGTCCCGATCACGGCCGGGGGCCGCGCGCACATGTTCCCGCGCCCGCAGGTGCTGGCCGACGTGCACAACGGCGACAGCAGGGGCGGCAGCCCGCCGCTGCAGTACCACAGCGGGCCAATCATGAAGACGGCCGTCAACTACATCGTCCTGTGGAATCCCGGGCACCTGCAGAATGGCACCGCGACGGGGTATTCGTCGAAATACACCTCGCTGCTCTCCCGCTGGTTCAAGGACGTTGGCGGCGGCGGCCTCTACGCCAACAACACGCAGTACTCCCAGGGCGGCGGAGTGTTCGTCCAGAACAGCGCGAAGTTCGGCGGGGTCTTCACCGACACCACGCCATTCCCGACCGGCCAGTGCAGCAACCCGGACACCGGCACGAATTGCATCACCGACGCGAATCTCGCCGCCGAAGCCGCCGCGGTCGCGAAGGCACATTCCATTTCGGCCGGCCTCACCAAGGACTTCTTCGTCTTCACCCCGGCCGGTGAGGGGTCCTGCTTCGACGCGGGCTGCTCGTACCCGAGCTACACCTACTACTGCGCCTACCACAGCTACACCAACGCGACCTTCGGCAACAGCCCATATCTGCTCTACGCCAACATGCCCTACCCGACCGACCCGGTGGGCAACAACTGCTACGCCTCCTACCTCGGGCAGACCTTCCCGAACGGCGACGTCAACGCCGACGCGGCGATCAACGTCACCTCGCACGAGCAGATGGAGACCGTCACCGACCCGCTGCTGAGCGCCTGGTACGACGCGGCCGGCTATGAGATCGGCGACGAGTGCGCCTGGAACTTCGGCAGCAACAACTGGCCGTCCGGCGGCAACCAGGAGCGCAACGGCCACCCCTACGACCTCCAGCTGGAGGCATCCAACCACAGCGCCGACTGCGTGACCTCGGGTCCCTGACCCGGTCCCCAGTCATCGAACACAGGAAGGCCCTGGCCCCCCCGGGGCCTTCCTGTGTTGCTTCCGGTTGCCGCCACCCGCCGTGCCGCTTAGCATGACCACCACCGGATCGGGCAAATCAGACCCGACGGGTAATCGGGAACGTCAGGGGTGCACACCGGGTGCGCGGCGAGCACAGCGAGCCGGAGCCGACGCTGGACATTGACACCAGCGTGGCGCATCCGGCCCGGATGTACGACTACTTCCTCGGCGGCAAGGACAACTTCCCAGCTGACCGCGAGGCCGCCGAGAAGGTCCTCGCGATCGTGCCGGAAGGGCGCGACATGGCCCGGGAGAACCGGGCGTTCCTCGGGCGCGCGGTCCGCTTCCTCGCCGGGAGCGGGATCCGCCAGTTCCTCGACATCGGCACCGGCATCCCCACGCAGGGCAACACCAACGCGGTCGCGCACGCGGTCGCGCACGACGCCCGCGTTGCCTACGTGGACAACGACCCGATCGTGCTGGTCCACGCCCGCGCGCTGCTGGCCGCCCACGACCAGGACAGGACCACGGTCGTTCAGGCCGACCTGCGGCAGCCCGCGGAGCTCCTCGCGCATCCGGAGGTGCGCGCGATGATCGACTTCCAGCAGCCGGTGGCGATCCTGCTGGTGGCGATCCTGCACTTCATCCGTGACCAGGAGGATCCCGCCGGGATTGTGGCCTGCCTCAAGCAGGTCATGGCGCCGGGCAGCTACCTGGTCATCTCCCACGGAACCCAGGACCTCGACCCGGTGATGGCACAGCGGGCCGTGCGTCCCTACAACCAGGCCACAGCCCCGTTCATCCTGCGCTCCAGGGACGAGATCGCCAGCTTCTTCGACGGCTTGGAGCTGGTCGACCCCGGCCTGGTGCAGCTGCCCCTGTGGCGGCCGGACGGCCCCGTCACCGCCAACCTGGACCGCATCTGGCTCTACGGCGGCATCGGCCAGCAGCCATAGCGCGAGGCGACCGCGGAGCGACTGCCGGGCCGCGGTTGCTGGCGCGCGCCGTTAGCCGGTGAGCCGCAGCCGGTGCGCGACGGCAGCAGCCTCGCCACGGCTCGCGACGCCGAGTTTGGCCAGGATGTTGGAGACGTGGACGCCGGCGGTCTTGTCGCTGATGAACAGCGCGGTGGCGATCTGACGGTTGGTGCGGCCGTCGGCGATCAGCGCGAGCACCTCACGCTCCCGCGGGGTGAGGCCGAGCGGATCGGGCTCCGGGGCGGGTTCCGATGCCGAGCCGTCCGCCGCTCCCCCGCCCGGTTGGAGGGGCAGCTGGATCCGGGCGCGGCGGGCCAGCGCGCCGAGCTCCGCGATCAGCAGCCGCGCGTCGAACCTGCTGGCCAGGGTCCACGCCGTGGCGAGGGCCGTGGCGGCGTCGTCGCGGGGGGCCCGCTGGGCCAGCAGTGCCTCGGCCCGTCGCCAGTGGGCGTAGGCCGCCGGCCAGGGGTAGCTGAGCGCATCCCACGCCGCGGCGCTGGCCGCCCAGCCGTCGGGGTCGCTCGGGCCGGTGACCCGGGACCACTCGGCCTCGGCGGCGAGCAGGTTGGCCGCCACCGCCGGGGTCACCACCACGTTGGGCGCCTGCGTCGCGCTGCGCATCTGCTCGATCAGGCCAGCCGCCCGCTGGTGGGCGGCCGTATGCTCGGCGTCGGCGTGGCGGTCGCGGGCTTGCTCGGCCGCTGCCGCCTCGACGGCCATCCCGACGCGGCACAGCTGGGTGATCCAGTAGGGCTCCTCGGCACTCGCCAGGGTCGCCAGCCCGTCGGCGACGGCAGCGCGTGCGTCCGGCAGGCGGCCGTCCCAGACGGCGACTTCGGCCAGGCCGGCGAGCACCGGGGCGGCGACCTGCGGATCCAGCGGCGCAGTGGACTCGTCGAGGATCCGTTGGAAGTCGGCCCGCGCGGCGGCGAGGTCGCCTTCCCACAGCCGCAGCTTTCCACGGGCGGTCAACGGGCGGACCCAGTGCGCGGCTGACACGAGGTCGAGGTCGAACGCCTCGGCCAGCACCCGCTCGGCCTCCTCCCGGCGCCCCAGGCTGAGCAGCGCGGCGGCGGCGTCGGGGAGCTGCGCGGGGCCATAGTGGCCCAGCGCTCCGAGCTGGCGCCCGACCTCGACGCCGGCGAGGTAGACGCCGACGGCATCGGCGGCGCGGCCGTTCAGCTCCAGGACGGTCGCGAGGTTGGAGTGCGCCCGGCACTGGTCGTCGACGGCGCCGAGCTCCACGGCGATCTGGCGGCCCTCCTCCAGATTGGCGATGCCGGCCTCGACCTTTCCGAGGAGGCTCAGCGAGGTGCCAAGCGTCGTGAGAGCGTGGCCCTCCACGGCGCGCGCGCCGACCTTGCGGGCCACCACCACCGCCTCCTCGCAGCGGGCCTGCGCCGGCGAATGGCGCGACATCAGCATCAGGAGCTGGCCGTGCGCGGCCAGCGCGCGCGCCAGCACCCGCGTCGGCGGCTCGGCTGGGATCACCGCGACTGCCCGCTCGATGATCAGCATCGCCGTGGGGCTGTCCCCGGCGAGCCAGTGGTAGCGGGCGAGCCGCTCGAGCAGCGCGCCGGCCCGTAGCGGCTCGGCGACCTCG
Organism: Actinomycetota bacterium; assembly: GCA_036395655.1. Lineage (GTDB taxonomy): Bacteria > Actinomycetota > CALGFH01 > CALGFH01 > CALGFH01 > DASWDC01. Next base: position 12,260 of record DASWDC010000283.1, read on the forward strand.
TCGACCCGATCGAACGCCAGGCGTGCCAGGGCGACCGCGCGGTCGTAGCGGCCGGCGAGGTTGGCCACCTCGCCAGCGCGCTGCAGGACCGTGACCCGGTCCAGCGAACTGCGGGCGGCCGCCGCGGGCACCTGGTCCCACAGCTCCAGCGCGCGCTCGTAGTGCTCGAGCGCCTCGGCCAGCGCCGAGGCCGCCTCCGCGGCCTGCCCGGCCTGGACGCAGGCCAGCAGCGCCTGTCCCTGGTCGTGGGCGGCGTACCAGTGATAGGCGAGCTGGCCGCGTTCGGCGGCGGCGGCGGCACCGCCCTGCCGCTCGCCCTGCCGCTCGGCGCGCTGCTCGATGCGACGGTCCAGCGCCCGGGCGTAGGCGGCGTGCAGGGGGGCGCGCTGCACCGGCAGCAGGTCGTCGTAGATCGCCTCCTGCACCAGTGCGTGGCGGAAGACATAGGCGCCGCTCGACTGATCGACCGCCAGCACGTGGTGGCTGACCGCCTCGCGCAGCAACCGCACCAGCTCCTCGGCATCCTGGCCGACCACTGCCGCCAGCAGTTCGTGGTCCACCCGCGCGCCGGCCACGGCCGCAGCCTCCAGCACCCGTTGGGTCGGCTCCGAGAGCGTCTCCACCCGCGCCAGCACCAGGTCCCGCAGCGCCAGCGGCAGCCGAGCGCCTTCCAGGTGGGCGGCGAGCAGCTCCTCGGCGAAGAACGGGTTGCCCTCCGAGCGCGCCAGGATCTCCCCGACCAGCGCCGGTGGGACCGGCTCGTTGAGGATCCCGGCGAGCAGCTCGGCCAGCTCGCGGCGGCCCAGCCGGCCAAGCTCCAGCCGCTCGGCCCGGCCGCTGCGGTCCAGCTCGGCCAGGAACGGCCGCAGCGGATGGCGCCGGTGCAGCTCGTCGGAGCGATAGGTCACCACCAGTGCCACGCCGCCGCGCAAGTTGCGGGCCAGGAAGCCCAGCAGGTTGCGGGTGGACTGATCCGCCCAGTGCAGGTCCTCGACCACCAGCAGCACCGGGGCCCGCTCGGCGAGGCGGTGCAGCATCCCGAGCAGCAGCTCGAACAGACGCGTCGGCACCAGTGGCCCCGGCGCCGGTGCGACCTCCCCGCCGTCCTGCGGGGCCAGTTCCGGGACCAGCCGGGTCAGCTCCCCACGGGCGGCGCCGAGCGCCCGCTCCAGCTCCGCGGGGTCGATGCCGCGGGCGAGCGAGCGCAGCGCTTCCACCAGCGGCGCGTAGGCCAGGACGCCCTCGCCGACGTCCAGGCAGCCACCGGTGAGCGCGACGGCACCGACGCCGGCGGCGTCGTGGAGCAGCTCGGCGACCAGCCGGGTCTTGCCGACGCCAGCCTCGCCCGCCACCACCACGATGGCGGGCTGGCCGGCCGCTGCCCCGTCGAGCGCCTGCCTGAGCCGCGCGACCTCGGCGTCGCGGCCGACCAGTTCCAGACAGGAGACTCGCCGGGCCACGCCCTCGATCATCTCAGATCCCGCACGGTGGCTCACCGGGTCGGCCTTGCGCCGTCGGGCGCACACCGTGGCCACGCCGGGTCGGGACGCGGCTCCAGCGTGCGGCGTGGGCGCCGCGACAGCAGCCGGTCGAAGTCGAAGGGGATACGGCGGGGGCGGGTGGCCGGTTCTCGCCTGGCCGCCAGCGCGCGGATCTGGCGCTGCCTGGCGGCCTCCCGCTGGAGGTCGTCGATGCGCAGGGCAGCGAGTTTCCGGGTCAGCATCGGGTACATCTCGGTTCGTTCTCCTCAGGTGCCGTGTGCGAGGTGGCGTGGACGTCCTGCTCGAAGCCGAGCATCCGCCTAAGACCCCTCCTGGCACATTGGGAGGACGAGGTACTGCCGTACGGGTCAGCGCCTCATTTTCGCCCGCGTCCGGCTCAGCGCGGCGGCGGCGATCACCGGCGTGAGCGTGGTACCGGTCGCCCCGGCGGCATTCGGTGCGTGCTCGGCCGCGGGGCGCCTCCCGGCGCCATGACCGCTGCCCAGCGTGCGGCGCGCCAGTGCCCCGGAGGGTCGCCGTGCGCCCGCTTGAACGCGCGGCTGAAAGCCTCCTCCGAGTCGTACCCGACGCGCCTGGCAACCGTGCCGATGCCGATCCTGGTGGTGGCCAGCAGCTCCTTCGCCAGGTGCATGCGCCACTCGGTGAGGTAGCGGATCGGTGAGCGGCCCAGGACCTGGCGGAAGCGCTCGTCAAGCAGCGAGCGCGAGACGGCCGCGCCGGCCGCGAGCTCGGCGACCGTCCAGCGGCGGCTGGGCGCGCTGTGCAGCAGCGACAGCGCCGGCGCCAGCACTGGGTCGCGCAGCGCGGCGATCCATCCCTGGCCCTGGCCGGCTGCGGGCGCGGTCGCGAGGTGCAGCTTGAGGACCTCGGTCAGCACCAGCTCGGGCAGGCGGGTGGCGATCGGGTTGGCGCTGGCGTTGGAGGGCGCCGACTCCTCGAGCGCGTAGGCGATGCTGGCCTGGACCCAGCCGGCCGCGGGTCCCGCCGGCAGGCGCACGACGAACACAGAGGGGAACACGCGCATCGCCGGGTCGAACAGCGGGTCCTCAGAATGCAGATAGCCGCAGACGATGTCGGTGCGTGCGCCGCCCCCGCCGTGGCGGAGCAGCGGGATGACCGCCCACGGCGGCGGCTCGAGCAGCGAGTTGATCGGCACCCGTTCGGCCTGCTGCTCGCCGCCGATGGTGTGCTGATCGCCGTAGGGCACCACGATGACGTCCCCTTGGCAGGCCCAGTGGCGGTCCCCTTCGGGGCCGGCGACCCAGCACGCGCCGCGCGCGACGATGTGGAACAGGATCAACCGCTCCGCGCCCGGGTGGAGCAGGCCGGCGATGTCGGCCGGGGTGTCCTCCAGCGCGAAGGCTTCGCTGAACTCGGAGCGGAAGAAGATCGCGCCGTCGAGGCGGAGCTGCTCCAGCGCTGCCCGCAGCGGCGCCGACGGCGACCCGGTGCGGTTTGGCCCAGCCTGCGGCTCAGCCGCGTCCAGCGCGCTCATTTGGCACGCTCCTCCATCGTCGTCCACCACGGGCACCGCGGGCACGCGCGCAGCGCGGTGTCCCACCGTCGCAACTCCGGTGTCGCGGTCAGCAGTGGCGGTGTCTCGATCATAGCGACGCAATCAGCTCCGATGAACACTCAATCATGACAGCAGTCCCCGCACCGGATCGGTTCCCATCAGTTCCCATCAGTTCCCGAGAAGGAGCAACCCGTTGGCCGCCTTTCCACCGCTCACCCACGTCGCCCTCACCGTCCATGATCTGTCCGTCAGCGTGCCCTGGTACGAAGCGCTCTTCGACGCCAAGCCGGTGATCGACGAGGACACCGATCCCGACTTCCACCACACCGTCTACCTGCTCGGCAACAACACGCTGGTCGGCCTGCACCAGCACGCGAAGGCCGCCCCCGAGGAGGCCTTCAGCGAGTTCCGGGTCGGCCTCGACCATGTCTCCTTCGGCTGCGCCGACCGCGCGGAGCTGGAGCAGTGGGCCCGCCGGCTCGACGACCTCGGCGTCGCGCACGGCGCCATCAAGGATGCGAGCTACGGGTCGGGCCTGAGCTTCCGTGACCCAGACGGCATCGCGCTCGAGTTCTTCGCCCCGCCCAGCTGACCCGCCGGGCGGACAGGGGGGCGGCCAGAGCTTTGAACGCTCGGGTCACCCCCCGACCGGCTCGCCGGCGCAGGCGGCGACGACCTCCGTGTGCCAGGCGACGTCGGCCCCGGTGGCGACCGGGCCGACCAGCGCCAGGTTGCGGCCGGGGACCCTGGGCGTCAGGTGATCGCGCGGCCGTTCTCGTCCAGGTAGTCGCGCCAGGACCGGGTCGGCTTCCAGCCAAGCAGCCGCATCGCCTTGGCCGAGGAGATCCCCGAGGCGTCGGGGCGGGCCAGCGGCCGCAGCTCGATCTGGTCGCCGTAGTGCTGCCGGAGGATCCGCTGGAAGTCGTGGCCGCCGGGGTTGTCCGGCGAGGCGACATAGATCACCTCGTGGCCGGGCAGCTCGGACTGCACCGCCAGCACGATGGCATCCGCCAGGTCGTAGACGTCGATATAGCTCCACAGGCCCGCGCTGGGCAACACGGCGTCGCGGACCTGCGGGCCGAGGTTGCGTTCGTAGTTGCCCTCGTGCTGGACCCAGCTCGGGCGGATCGAGATGCAGCGGATGTCGGAGCGACGCACCGCGGCGTCCATCAGCAGCTCGCCGAAGTAC
>DASWDC010000284.1:0-5065 GCA_036395655.1 Actinomycetota bacterium
GCCTACTACAACCGATTCCGGCTGCACTCCACCCGCGGCTACCTGCCACCAATCGAGTGGGAACGACAGCACGCCACCATCAACCCGCTACCATCGACCACGGCCGCATAGCCTCAGTGTCCGCCTCCCGGGGGGAATTCCGCTGCACGTCGTCCCGCTGGACGTGGCGCCGCTGCTCGGCGCGGTGCTCGACCCGACCCTGTTCAACGTCAGCGAACTGATCCGTGAGGGCTACGACGACGCCCACAGCGCCACCCTCCCACTGATCGTCCAGCATGGCAGCGGCGCACTGGCCGCCCCGCTGGCCAGCGGCGCCAAGGGCGGCCGGCAGCTCCACGCCCTCGGCGCGGTGGTGGCGCGCCAGCCCAAGACCAGCCTGGCCCAGCTCGGCGCCGCCATGGCCGCTCCGGCTCGCGCCGCCCGCCAGGCCCAGGCCCGCGCCGCCGCCACGGCGCCCGAGGTCGCCGGCGCCAAGCACGTCTGGCTCGACCGCAAGCTCCACGTCGGCGCCCTCCCAGCCGCCACGGCCCCCGCGACCACCACCGTCCCGTCCGCGACACTCGACCACGACCTGACCCAGATCGGCGCGCCGGCCGCCTGGAACGCCGGCTTCAGCGGCAAGGGCGTCAGCGTCGCGATCCTCGACACCGGCATCGACACCACCCACCCCGACCTCCAGGGCAAGGTCCTCGACGCCGCCAACTTCTCCGACGCCAGCGACACCACCGACCACTTCGGCCACGGCACCCCACGTCGCCGCCACCGTCGCCGGGACCGGCGTGGCCTCCAATGGCGCCCGTAAGGGCGTCGCGTTCGGCGCCAGCCTGCTCAACGGCAAGGTGTTGGACGACGACGGCTTCGGCACCGACGACACCGTCATCGCGGGGATGGAGTGGGCCGCCCAGCACCACGCCAAAGTCGTCAACCTGAGCCTCGGCGAGGACGTGCCCAGCGACGGCAGCGACCCGGCGTCCCAGACGGTCGACCAGCTGACCGCAGCCGACCACACCCTGTTCGTGATCGCCGCCGGGAACAGCGGGCCGGCGCCGGTCGGCTCGCCCGCGGCGGCGGACGCCGCGCTGACCGTCGGCGCGGTCGACGGCAACGACCAGCTCGCCAACTTCTCCACCGGCGGGCCGCGCCTTGGCGACGACGCGATCAAGCCGGAGCTGACCGCGCCGGGCGTCGACATCATCGAGGCCAGAGCGGCCGGCACCACCCTCGGCATCCCGGTCGGGAAGGACTACGTCACGCTGTCCGGCACGTCGATGGCGACCCCGCACGTCGCTGGCGCCGCCGCGATCCTCGCGCAGCAGCATCCCGACTGGAGCCCCGAGCAGCTCAAGGCTGCTCTGGTCGCAACCGCCGCGCCGGCCAGCGGCGGCGACGAGCTCCAGGTCGGCTCGGGACGCGTCGACATCGCCTCGGCGCTGGGCATCCCGGTGGTCGGCGGGCAGGCGGCGGTCAACCTCGGCGTCTTCGCCTGGCCACAGACCAGCGCGAGCCTGGTCACCCGCACGCTGACCTGGACCAACCCTGGGACCAGCCCGGTCACCCTCGACCTCGGCGTGCAACTGCGCTCCCGTGCTGGCGGGTCGACGCCCGCCGGGCTGGCCAGCCTGTCGCCGGCCACGCTCGCCGTGGCGCCTGGCGGGTCAGCCTCGGCCACCCTCACGGTCTCCCCGGCCGCCGCCAGCAGCGCGCCCGGCCTCTACGACGGAGCGGTCACCGCCACCCCGCGAGGCGGCCGTGGCACGATGCACACCCTGCTCGACTTCGACGAGCAGCCCCCGAGCCACGACCTGACCGTCAAGGCCGTGCCGCTGCCCGGTACGCCCACCGGCGCGACGATCGGCGTGGTGGACGTCGTCAACATCGACGATGCGTCCCAGTTCGCGCAGTTCCAGACCGCCACCGAGACGCTGTACGGCATACCGCCGGTGTCCACCAGGTCGTCGACGGTGTGGACCTTCCACTCCGCCGCGCCGGCCAGCGACACCGACCTGGCCCCCGTGCCGCTGCTGCTGCTCGACTACCAGCTCCCGCTCGACCTGAACAACCATCCCGACGGCACCCAGGCGACCTTCCAGGTCCATCCCCAGGACGGCACGCCCGCCCAGACCATCAGCCAGTTCACCCTGGAGACCTCGACCGACGACGGCGCCACCTGGACTCAGGCGCCCAGCCACGCCCTCGGCGCTGGCCGCTTCCAGGCGACCCTGCCGGCCGCCGCCCCAGGCACCTGGATGGCACTCCGCGCCGACGCGCGGAGCACCACCGGCAACCGCGTCCAGCAGACCATCATCCACGCCTACCGGACGGCGACCCCATGAGCCCGCGGAAACGATGACGGGGTGACCCAGCAGCCGGTCTCGACCCGGGACCGGCTGCAGGCCCGCGGGCGCAGCCTCCACGCCGACCCGGAGCTGGCCAAGCTCGACTCGGTCGCGGCGCTGGAGCTGGTAGGCGAGGCGCTGGCGGAGGCACGCGCCGACATCTACAACCCGCTGCCCGCGATGCTGGACGACCTCCGGCTCTCACTCAGCCTGCGGCAGCTGGCGCGGGCGCACGGCGCCGCCCCGGCCGGCCTGCCCGGCCTGCGCTCCCTCCTGCGGCGGACGCGGCCCCTCCGGACCTATCTTCCAGGCAGCCGCGTCACGACGGAGACGGAGGTCACCGGATGACTCAGGAGCTGGAGTTGGAGCTGAACGCCAAACTGGCCGCGCTCACCCTGGAGCGGAAGGTGGCGCTGCTCACCGGCGCGGACTTCTGGTCGCTGCACCCGGAGCCCGCGATCGGGCTGCGGCGGGTGGTGCTGTCGGACGGCCCGGCGGGCGTGCGCGGCGAGCGCTGGGACGAGCGCGACCCGTCCGCGAACGTGCCGTGCCCCAGCGCGCTCGCCGCGACCTGGGACGAGGCCCGGGTCGAGCGGCTCGGCCGCCTGCTGGCCGCCGAGGCCCGCCGCAAGGGCGTCCAGGTGCTGCTCGCCCCGACCGTGAACCTGCACCGCACCCCCTACGCCGGCCGCCACTTCGAGTGCTTCAGCGAGGACCCGCTGCTGACCGCCCGGATCGGCGCCGCCTACGTCCGCGGGGTCCAGGCCGGCGGGGTCGCCGCGACCGTCAAGCACTTCGTCGCCAACGACGCCGAGACTGAGCGGCACACCGTGGACGTGCGCGTCGACGAGCGCACCCTGCGCGAGCTGTACCTGGCCCCCTTCGAGGCGATCGTGCGGGAGGCCGGCGCGTGGGCGGTGATGGCCGCCTACAACCGCGTCAACGGCACCACCATGACCGAGCACCCCCTGCTGCGCGAGGTCCTCAAAGCGGAGTGGGGCTTCGACGGCGTGGTGATGTCCGACTGGTTCGCCACCACCTCGACGGTCCCGAGCGCCCGCGGCGGCCTCGACCTGGTCATGCCCGGCCCGTCCGGCCCATGGGGCGACGACCTGGTCGCGGCGGTCCGTGCCGGCCAGGTCAGCGAGGCGGCGATCGACGACAAGGTGCTGCGCGTGCTGCGCCTGGCCGCCCGCGTCGGCGGCCTCGACCTCGGCGCCGATCGGGTGGAGGCAGAGCGGGAACCATGGCCCGCCGCCGCGGTCGCCGCCGAGCTTCGTGCCACCGCCGCCGCGGGGTTCGTCCTGCTCCGCAACGAGCCCGCCGCCGCCCCCGCGTGGGCGGCGGCGGGGGCGGGGCCGAGGGAGCGCGGGAGCGCGCTGCTGCCTCTGGAGGCGGGCCGCCTGCGCCGGGTGGCGGTGCTGGGGCCGAACGCGGCAGTCCCCCGCACCCTCGGCGGTGGCAGCGCCACGGTGTTCCCGCCCTACGCCGTCTCCCCGCTCGACGGCCTCCGCGCCGCCCTGGAACCCGGGGTCGAGGTCACCCACGCGGCCGGAGCGCGGACCACCACCCGAGTCCCGGCCGCCGACCTGCGCCTGCTGCGCCCTCCGGCGTCAGCGCTGGAAGGTCTGGAAGGTGCGGAGCGCGGGGTCGAGCTGCGCTTCCTCACCGCCGACGGCACCGTGCTCCACCACGAGCGCCGCCGCACCGCCGCCTTCACCTGGCTGGGGTCGTTCGGCGACTTCCCCGCCGAGCGGGTCGCCGCCATCGAGCTGCGCACCCGCCTGCTCGCCGACGTCAGCGGCGAGTACACCGTGGGCTGCTCCGGCGTCGGCGACTTCGAGCTGGCGCTCGCTGGGCCGACCCGGTTCACCGGTCCGGTGACCCTCCCGCCAGGCGCGGAGCCGATCGACGCCATGATGCGGCCACCCCAGCGGGTCGCCCGGGTCCCGCTGGAGGCCGGCGAGGAGATCCCGGTCACCCTGCGCTACGGCCTCACCGAAGCCAGCCGCATCCCCGCCTTCCAGCTGAATGTGGAGCGCCCGCACGGCGGCGACGAGGAGGAGCTGGCCCGCGCCGTGGCCCTGGCCCGTAACGCCGACGCCGCCATCGTCGTCGTCGGCACCACCGACGAGGTCGAGAGCGAAGGCTTCGACCGCGACTCCCTTTCCCTCCCCGGCCGCCAGGACGACCTGGTCCGCGCCGTCGCCGCCGCCAACCCCCGCACCGTGGCCGTGGTCAACGCCGGCGCCCCCGTCCTCCTTCCCTGGGCCGGCGAGGTCCCGGCGATCCTGCTCACCTGGTTCCCCGGCCAGGAGTTCGGCAACGCCCTCGCCGACGTCCTCCTCGGCGCCACCGAACCCGGCGGCCGCCTCCCCCCCACCTGGCCCGCCTCCCCCGACGGCCTCCCGACGACCACTCCGACCGCCGGCCGCCTCGACTACGCCGAAGGCAGCTTCGTCGGCCACCGCGCCCCCGAGGGCCGAGCCGTCCAGTACCCCTTCGGCCATGGCCTCGGCTACACCACCTGGGAGTATCTCGACCTGAAGGTCACCGGCGGCGCCACCCTGGACCCGGACCCGGCCGCCAGCGTCGCCGCCCAGGTGACCGTCCGCAACAGCGGCCACCGCCCCGGCCGCGAGCTCGTCCAGGTCTACGCCTCCCGCCCCGACAGCACGATCCCGCGCCCGGCCCGCTGGCTCGCCGGGTTCGCCCCCGCCGACGCCGCC
>DASWDC010000285.1:0-6216 GCA_036395655.1 Actinomycetota bacterium
CCTGCCGTTCTCCAGCCGCGGGCTGGTCGCCTGCCTGCGGGAGGGCGCCGCGCGCTTCGGCTGGGGGGACCGGGACCCGGCACCCGGCCGGCGCCGCGACGGGCGCTGGCAGGTCGGCACCGGCGTGGCCGCCTCGACCTACCCGGCCCACCCCGCCTACCGGCGCGGCGCTCCCTCGACCGCGCGGATCCGCGCCCTGCCGGACGGCCGCTTCCTGGTGCAGCTCGGCGCATCCGACATCGGCACCGGGGCCTGGACCGCCCTCACCCAGATCGCGGCGGACGCGCTGGCGGTGCCGGTGGAGGCGGTGGAGCTGCAGATCGGCGACAGCGCCCTGCCGGAGGCGCCGATCGCCGGCGGATCGCGCGGGACCGGGACCTGGGGCTGGGCGATCGTCGACGCCGCCGAGCGCCTGCGCGCCAAGCTCGCCGACGGCGAGCCGGGGGAGCTCCCCGCCGAGGGGGTAGCCGCCGACGGCGAGGTGCCGCCGAACCCGGCGACCGAGCGCTTCTCGATGCACGCCTTCGGCGCCCAGTTCGCCGAGGTCCGCGTCGATCAGGACACTGGCGAGATCCGGGTGCCGCGGCTGCTCGGGGTGTTCGCCGCCGGCCGGATCGTCAACCCCAAGACCGCCCGCTCCCAGCTCCTCGGCGGGATGACCATGGGCCTGTCGATGGCGCTGCACGAGGCGGGCGTGCTCGACCAGCGTTTCGGCCATGTGGCCAACGGCGACCTCGCCGGCTACCACATCGCCACCAACGCCGACGTCGGCAGCGTCGAGGTGGTCTGCCTCGATGAGCACGACCCGCACGTCAACCCGATGGGCACCAAGGGCCTCGGCGAGATCGGCATCGTCGGCACCGCCGCCGCGATCGCCAACGCCGCCTGGCACGCCACCGGGATCCGCGTCCGGGACCTGCCGCTGTCGGTGGACAAGCTGCTCGCCTGAGCCCGGGGCGGCGCCGGTCAGGCGGGCAGGCGGACGCGCAGCAGGCCGGGGCCGCCCTCCACCCCGCTCCAGGTGGCGATCCAGAGCGACTGCTGGCTGGCCGCCAGGTCGGAGATGGCGAGCGGGGCGTCCGAGTCGAGGGCGACCGGGTAGAGGGTGCCGCTCCCGGCGCTGGCGCCGCCGCCGGCACGGGTCGCCGTGGTCGCGGCGAGCCGCAGGAGGCCGTCGGGGGCGGTGGTCCAGGTGGTCCCGCCGATGGTGGCCACGCCGAGCCCGGTCGCGCCTGGGTAGGTGGCCACCACCTGATCGCTGCCTGGGTCGATGCGCAGCAGCTCCGCTGGATTGTCCCGGCTGGCCTGGCCCTTCTGGCCGGTCTGGGGCTGGGCGTCGACCCAGACCGCCGCGCCGTCGGCCGCCACCGACTGCCCCAGCCTGCTCCCGGTGTCGATGGTGGCGACCAGCCGCCCGCTGGACGGGTCCACGCGCCAGACGCGGCCGGCGCCCGTGGGGTCCGATCCGACCACCCAGACGCCGCTCGGGCCGGCGGCGACGCCGACCGGCTGGCCGGGCAGGCGGATCCTGGCCGCGACGTGGTTGGTGGCGGGGTCGACGCGGATGAGCGTGCCGGCTGTCAGTGGCCGCGGCGCGGTCTGGCAGCACACCGCCCAGACACCGGTGGCGCTCACGGCGATCGGCGGCAGCAACTGCGGCAGCGGCACCTGGGCGGCCACCTGGGCCGCCGCGGGGTCGATGCGGACCAGCCCGATCCCCGGGACCGAGCCCCAGACCACCCCGGGGCCGATCGCCACGTCCTCGACGCAGGTCGTGCCCGCGCTGCTGCCGGTGCCGACGACGTTCGCCACCGGCTCGTCGTTGCGCGGGTCCACCCGGGTCACCGTGCACGCCGCCACCCAGACCGAGGTCGGGTCGGCGCTGATCGCGGTGATGCTCTCGGAGAACGGGATGGTGGCGATGACCGCCAGGCGCGGTGTGGCCGGGGCGTCGCCACGGGCGGGCGCTGGCGCGGCGGCGCCGCCTCCCGGCCCATGCCTGTCCGTCAGGCCGGAAAGCCGCCCGGCGAGCAGCAACACGAGCACGACCACAGCCGCCCCGGCGGCGTTGACCAGGAAGCGACGCGACAGCATCGGCATGCACCACCCCGGCGCATTGTGACAGTTCCGCCGCTCTGGAGTCACCGGACTTTTCGCCGCCCTGGCCGTCGCGGCAACAAACGATTTCTCTTGGGAATAGTTTTATGACTGTATGATGTTCTTGGGAGAAAGACCTGGCGGGAAGGACCCCGATGGTCAAGGGGAGGAGCTGATCATGGAGCTCACGATCGTCAATCCCCCACCCCGGCCCGAAGCGCACCAGCCGGGCACCGACAACCGCCAGTGACAGCCAACAGCACAGGGAGCACAGCGATGAGCACCGCGTCCACGACCCCACCGAACCCACAGTTCGCCGGCAAGGTCGCCCTGGTCGCCGGGGCCAGCCGCGGGATCGGCGCCGTCACCGCGCAGGCGTTCGCGCGGGCCGGCGCCGCCGTGGTGCTTGCCGCCCGCGATCAGCGGGCGCTGGAGCAGGTCGCCGAGAGCATCCGCAACGACGGCGGCCAGGCGCTGGTGGTCCCCACCGACGTCGGCGACGCCGCCTCGGTCGAGCGGCTCGTCGGCCAGGCCCTCGACACCTTCGGCCGCCTCGATGCCGCCTTCAACAACGCCACCGGCGGCCCGCTGCCGGCGCAACTGGCCGAGATCGACCCCGACGAGTTCGACACGGGCATCCGCGTCAACGTCCGCGGCACCTTCCTGGGCATGAAGTACGAGATCCCGGCGCTGCTGGCCAGTGGCGGCGGCACGGTCGTGAACATGGCCTCGGTCGCCGGTATCCAGGCCGTCGCCAACCTGGCCGCCTACGCCGCCGGCAAGGCCGGGATCATCGCCCTCACCAAGGTCGCCGCGCTCGACTACGCCGACCAGGGCGTCCGCGTGAACGTCGTCGCCCCCGGACCGATCCTGACCTATCACCTGGAGGCCGCCGGCCCGGAGGCGCAACGCCAGGCCGGCCAGTCCACCCCGATGCGCCGCGTCGGCCAGGCCGAGGAGGTCGCCGCCACCGTCCTGTGGCTGTGCTCCGACCAGTCGTCGTTTGTGACCGGCGCGGTGGTGCCGATCGACGGCGGCCAGTCCGCCGGGCTGAAGCCCCCGCGGATGTACCGCCAGGGCCAGTCGATGGCAGCCGCCAAGCCGTAACGTAACCGCCCGTATCAGCTCGCGGGGCATGCGGCCGGCGACGTCTCTGTCAGCCGGCCGCATGCTTGCCTTGGTCGGGCCGTGTGCGAAACTCGCCCGGTGACGCCGAAGACCGGTCCGCTCGCGGGCGGTGCTGCGCTGGCTCGGCCTGGCCGACGCGGACGGGCTGGGCTAGCGGCTGGGCTGCGGCAGCTCGCAGCGGTCCTTGAAGCCCTGTGGAGTCAGGCCGAGCGCGAGGTTGAACCGCGAGCGCAGGTTGTCCATGCAGACAGCCATTGTCAGCTCGACCAGCTGCGCCTCGTCGAAGTGCTCCCGCAGGCGCTTGACCAGCTCGTCGTCGACCGTCGGCGGCGTCTCGGTCATCGCCTCGGCGTACTCCATGACCAGCCGCTCCAGCGGATTGAACAGGTCGCTGTCGCGCCAGCGCGGCACCGCCGCGATCTTCTCGTGCGTGATGCCGTGGCCCAGCAGCACCCAGTAACCGAAATCCATGCACCACGGACAGCCGATCCTGGCGGTCGCGGCCAGCTCGGCCAGGTCCTTCAGCTGCTCGTCCATCCGGTGCCAGCGGGGCACCCGCTGCTCCAGCTGGCCGATCGCCCTCGCCACCTGCTTGTGGTGGCCCATGGCGCGGAACGGGTCGAGGTCGTCCCCGAACCTCCGCCGGATGAACCAGGCGCCGATCCGGTACGACAGACTCCCTGGTGGATCAAGCGAGATGCGTGCCATCTTCCGTCTCCCTGTCACATTGAACGGATTTCGTCGGTCACTGCTTTGACCCGACACCGCCAGGGAATGTGACCGAAGGGCTCAATGAACCAACACGACTGGCTGGCAGAACGCTTCGAGGCCGACCGCGGCCACCTGCGCGCGGTCGCCTACCGCATGCTCGGCTCGCTCGCCGAGGCCGACGACGCCGTCCAGGAGGCCTGGCTGCGGCTCAGCCGCGCCGACACCAGCGACGTCCAAAACCTCAGCGGCTGGCTGACCACGGTGGTGGCGCGGGTGTGCCTCAACCTGCTGCGCGCCCGGAGAGCGCGGCGCGAGGAGCCGATCGACGTGGACGGGCAGCGCTCCGTCCCCGAGCTGGCCGCGGGCCGTGCGTCAGGTGCCGACCCCGAGCAGGAGGCGCTGCTGGCCGACTCGGTCGGGCTCGCGCTGCTGGTGGTGCTGGACACGCTGTCCCCGGCCGAGCGGCTGGCGTTCGTGCTGCACGACCTGTTCGCGGTACCGTTCGACGAGATCGCCCCCATCCTGGAGCGCTCCCCGACCGCGGCCCGCCAGCTCGCCAGCCGCGCCCGCCGCCGGGTGCACGGCCACGACCCGGAGGCGCTCCCCGACGCCGACCTCCACCGCCAGCGGGAGGTCGTCGACGCCTTCCTCGCTGCCTCGCGTCACGGCGACTTCGAGGCGCTGCTCGCCGTGCTCGACCCGGACGTCGTCCTGCGCGCCGACCGCAGCGCCGCCCATACCGCGACGGCGACCGAGATCCGTGGCGCCGCGGCCGTCGCGAAGGGAGCGCTCGCCTTCCAGGGACGCTCCCGCTTCGCGCAACTGGCACTGGTGCACGGCGCCGTGGGCGTCGTCGTGGCCCCGCGCGGCCGGCTGTTCGTGGTCCTCGGCCTCACAGTCCGGCGCGGCAGGATCACCGCGATCGACGTGATCGCCGACCCCGAGCGGCTGCGCCAGCTCGATCTCGCGGTATTCGACGCCTGACGTCACGTTACGCGGGGTGCGGCCGTCCCTTGTCAGGGCGTTTCGGCACGCCCATGATGAGACGCTGACGCGATAGCCCCGGTATCCGATCCGGGGGGATTGTTCGATGGATCGGAGGCGAGGATGACGGAACCGTTCCCGTTCAGCGACTTCAGCGACTTCAGCGACGAGGATCCTCCCATCGAGGACGCCAGCATCAACCAGCACCGCGCCACCGATGACCCACACAGCAAGGTCTTCGACGACCGCGGCGGCCCGGTCGAGGACGTTACCAGCGTCAGCGGCTGGCCAGACCCCGGTTTCGAGGACGTCGCCTTCCCCAGCCCTGGCGGTGGCGGGTCCGGGCCGGCTGGGGGGGAACGATGACCGCGACCAGCGTGATGACGGTGATCGACCGGCTGCGGGCCATCGAGCTTGGAGAAGCGAAGAAGAGCGCGGCATCGGAGCCCGGCACGGTCCGCAACCCGTTCGGGTCCAACAACGTCAAGTACAACACCGCCTTCTACGGCCACGAGGTCAGCGACCCGGCGGGGAAGCAGTTCGCCTGGTGCGTCGTGTTCCAGTGGTGGTGCATGCAGGCGGCGGGGGTTCCCACGTCGATCTTCCCGAAGTCCGCCGGCGTGTCCTTCGTGCGGGACTGGTTCGACGACCCGCACCGCCGCCGCTACTTCCGGGTCCCGACCACGCCGCAGGTCGGCGACCTGGTGATCTTCAAGTACAGCCACATCGGCTTCGTGGAGAGCGTCGACCCGACCTTTGTCGTGACGGTCGAGGGCAACAGCTCCAACCGGGTCCGCCGCGTCCAGCACCGCCGCGACGAAGCCGAGATCGACGGCTACTGCCGTCCCGCGTATGACCACGTCCAGGTTCAGGCGCAAGGGGGACTTTCAATGGCGGACGTCAACGACATCCTGGCCAAGCTCGAACTGCTCCGCGTCGGGGAGCGGAAGGGGACGGCAGCCGACCCCCATGACTTCGCCTCGCTCGAGGGTGTCGGCATGAAGGTTGACGCCGCCCGCGCCGAGATCGACTGGCTGATGGCAGCCGTCAAGGCAATCGCTGCCAAGGTCGGCGCGCAACTCCCTCCCCCGCCGCAGTAACCCGAGTGGGATCTCCGCTTCCGGCCAGCGGCGTGCGTCTAGAGGTGGCTGGCGGAGAAGGTGTCGCCTCGCCGCAGCCAGTCTCGGTGGCGCCAGTGACCAGGTGGGTCGGAACCCTAGTAGCCCTGACAATCACGGCGGGACGTGACCCGCGACCGCGCAGGCTCAACCTGATGATCGCCGCCATCGCCTCTAC
>DASWDC010000286.1:0-8161 GCA_036395655.1 Actinomycetota bacterium
TCACTGGTGGTGCTGCGGGCGGCCTCGTCCTGGGCGCCCTCACCCTCGTCATGCTGGTCTCGCTCGGCGCGGCTGAGCAGCAGGGCGAGCAGCAGGCCGCCGACCGTGATGCAGGAGTCCGCCAGGTTGAACACCGGCCAGCGCCCGACCTTGACGAAGTCGACCACCTCGCCGCGCAGCGGCACGCCGCCGCGCAGCGCCCGGTCGAGCAGATTGCCGATCGCGCCGCCGAGCAGCAGGCCGAGGGTGAGCAGCACGGCGGTGCCGCGGGCGCGGGTGCCGGCGTAGACGATCCCGCCGATGATCACCATCGCCATCAGCGCGAAGAACAACGGCACCCCGGTGAACAGCGAGAACGCCCCGCCGGAGTTGGTCTGGAAGCGGAACTCCACGAAGCTGCCGAGCACGTGCAGCGGCCCGCGCTCGGCGAGCGTTCGGACCACCGCGTACTTGCTGGCCTGGTCGGCGACGACCACCACGGCGGCGGTGCCGTACATGGCGGCGAGGCGGAGACTCTTTGGGCTCACGAGGGCGACGTCGCCTTCACCGTGCGGTTCACCTTCACCGTCCCGTCACCGTGCCCGCAGGCGGGCCCGGCGGCGCGCGTCGGCCAGACACAGGGTGGCGTAGGGCAGCGCCTCCAGCCGTTCCGGCTCGATCGGCTGGCCGCATTTCTCGCAGCGGCCATAGCTGCCGTCGCGCAGGCGGGCCAGCGCCGCTTCGACCTTGTCGATCAGGTCGCGGACGTTGTCGGCCAGCGACTGGTCCCGCTCCCGCTCGAAGGTATAGGACCCCACGTCGGCGAACTCCTCGGCGAAGCCAAGCTCGCCCGCGGCGTCGTCGCTGGCGCTGGCGGCCTCCAAGTCGTCACGCTGGCCGGTCAGCTCGGCCAGCTCCGCCTCAAGCCGCTCGCGCAGCCGGTCAAGATCTGGTGTGGTGGGTGAATTCTGTGCCATCGGCGTGCTCCTTCAGGATGCGACGCATTGTAGCGACCGGGAAGGCCGAAGGGGTCCCGCGTTCGCTGGGCGTGAGCAGCGCAACCGGCTTGCCGGAGTTGTTACACTGGCCCTACAGGCAGTGACGGGAACGAGTAGAGGGGCGGCACGGCCCCAGCGAGCCGGGGACGGTGGAAGCCCGGCGGCACGGCGCCCTCGAAGATCCTCCCCGAGCCGCTGCCCGAACGGCGGGACAGCATCGACCGGCCCTCCCGCCCAGTAGACGCAGCCGGGTCCGCCCGTGACAGCGGGAGCCGTTCGACATGACGGCGTGAGTGGTACCGGCCGCGAGGCCGGTGGCAAGAGGGGTGGTACCGCGGGGCCCCGGCCTCGTCCCTTCGCAAAGGTCTCGATGACTGCTTGACCGTGCGAAGGAGAGAGGATTCCGATGGGGACGTTCCCGGAGGTTGACCCGAAGCTTGACCTCCCCGCCCTCGACGCCGCGATGCTGGAGCTGTGGCGGGAGCGCAAGGTGTTCGAGCGTTCCCTGGAGCAGCGCCACGGCGCCAAGGGGTTCGTGTTCTACGAGGGCCCCCCGACCGCCAACGGCCGCCCCGGCGTCCACCACGTCGAGGCGCGGGTCTTCAAGGACCTGTTCCCGCGCTTCAAGACCATGCGGGGCTACTCGGTCAACCGCAAGGGCGGCTGGGACTGCCATGGCCTCCCGGTCGAGCTGGAGATCGAGAAGGAGCTGGGCTTCACCCACAAGCGGCAGATCGAGGAGTACGGCGTCGACCGGTTCAACGCCCGCTGCCGCGAGTCGGTGCTCCGCTACGTGGACGTCTGGGAGACGCTGACCGAGCGGATCGGTTTCTGGATCGACACCAGCCAGGCCTACCGGACCATGGACACCTCCTATGTGGAGTCGGTGTGGTGGGCGCTGGCGGAACTGCACCGCCGCGGGCTGCTGGTGGAGGACTACAAGGTGGTCCCCTACTGTCCGCGCTGCGAGACCGCCCTGTCGGACGCCGAGGTGTCGCAGGGCTACCAGGACGTCGAGGACCTGACCGCCTACGTGGTGCTGCGGCCGACCAGTGGGACGCTGGCCGAGGAGGGCGCCGGGCTGCTGGTGTGGACCACTCAGCCGTGGACGCTGGTCCCCAACGTCTCGGTGGTGGTCGGACCGGCGATCGAGTATGTCCTGGTGGAGGCCGAGCGCGACGGTGCCCGCCGGAAGCTGGTGGTGGCCCGTGACCTGATGGTCCAGGCCGTCGGCGAGGACGCGCGGGTGCTGCGGCCGGTGCCGCTCCAGGAGCTGGTCGGGACCCGCTACGAGCGCGCCTTCGACCTGGTCCCGATCACCGAGGAGCAGGCCGGGCGTGGTTGGCGGGTGGTGACCGACGAGTACGTCACCACCACCGACGGGTCCGGGCTGGTCCAGACCTCCCCGGCCTACGGCGCCGAGGACCTCGCGGTCGGGCAGCGCTATGGCACCCCGATCCTGCACCCGGTCGGGCCGGACGGGCGCTTCGGGCCGCAGACCGGGTGGCTGTCGGGCAAGGACGTGAAGGAGGCCGACGCCGAGATCGTCGAGGACCTGCGCCGGCGGGGGCTGCTGTGGCGGGCGGAGCCGCACCGGCACAGCTACCCGCACTGCTGGCGCTGCGGGCGGAACCTCATCTACTACGCGCTGACCTCGTGGTATGCGCGCACCACCGCGAAGAAGGAGGTGCTGTTGGCCGAGAACGCCAAGATCGGCTGGCACCCGGAGCACATCCGTGAGGGCCGTTTCGGCGACTGGCTGGCCCACAACGTCGACTGGGCGCTGTCGCGGGCGCGCTACTGGGGCACCCCCCTGCCGCTGTGGCGCTGCCCACAGGGGCACGTGACGGCGGTCGGGAGCCTCGCCGATCTGTCGAAGAAGGCGGGCAGCGACCTGTCGGGCCTGGACCCGCACCGGCCCTACGTGGACGAGATCGTCTTCGCCTGCCCGGAGGTGGACTGCGGCGCGGACGCGCGGCGGGTGCCGGACGTGCTGGACGCCTGGTTCGACTCGGGCTCGATGCCGTTCGCGCAGTGGGGCTACCCGCACCAAGGCGAGGTGTCGTTCCAGCGGGAGTACCCGGCGGACTTCATCTCCGAGGCGATCGACCAGACCCGGGGATGGTTCTACTCGCTGCTGGCGGTCTCGACGCTGCTGTTCGACCAGACGCCGTACCGCAACGTGGTCTGCCTCGGGCACATCGTGGACCGCGACGGCCGCAAGATGTCCAAGAGCCTCGGCAACGTGCTGGACCCGTTCGCCCTGCTGGACCAGTACGGCGCCGACCCGCTGCGCTGGTTCATGGTGGCCAGCGGCTCCCCCTGGGTCGCGCGCCGCCTGTCGGGCGAGGCGCTGGAGGAGGTCACCCGTTCATTCTTCCTCACCCTGTGGAACACGTTCAGCTTCTTCACCCTGTACGCGCGGCTGGAAGGGTTCGACCCGTCGGAAGCCGGTGCGGGCGCGCCGAGCGCGCTTGACCGGTGGGTGTTGTCGGAGCTGGCCGACACGGTGCGGCTGGTGACCGAGCGGCTGGACGCCTATGACCCGACCGCCGCCGCGCGGCTGCTGGCAAGCTTCGTGGACGACCTGTCCAACTGGTACGTACGGCTGTCGCGGCGGCGGTTCTGGCGTGGCGCCGGAGCAGCTGGGAGCGACGGCGGCGAGGACGGCACGGCGGCGTTCCGCACGCTGTGGACCTGCCTGCGGACCCTCGCGCTGCTGCTGGCGCCGTTCGCGCCGTTCACCGCCGAGCAGCTGTGGCAGGGCCTGGTGGTCTCGGTGGACCCGGGCGCCCCGGACTCGGTCCACCTGGCCGACTGGCCGGAGCCGGACGAGGACGCCCTTGACCCGGAGCTGGACCTCGCCATGTCCGCGGTCCGCGAACTCGTGGTGCTGGGGCGCACCGCCCGCACCGAGTCCAAGGTCAAGGTGCGCCAGCCGCTCGCCCGCGCCCTGGTCACCGTCCCCGCCGAGCGGCGCGACGACGTCGCCGGGCTGCTCGACCTGGTCGCCGCTGAGCTGAATGTGAAGGAGGTTGCCTTCGCCGAGAGCGAGTCGGGCCTGGTCACCTTCCGCCTGGTCCCCAACTTCCGCGCCCTCGGCCCCCGGTTCGGCAAGGACGCTCCAGGGGTCGCCCAGGCCCTCCGCGACGTGGACGCCGCCACCGCCGCCGACTTGGCCCCCCGCCTCCGCGCCGGCGAACGCGTGACCGTCTGGGCCCACGGCCTCGGCCCGGTCGAGATCGGCCCCGAGGAGGCCACCGTCACCGAGGAGCCCGTCACCGGCTGGCGCGTCGCCCGCGAGGGCGCCTTCAGCGTCGCCCTCGACCTCGACCTGACCCCCGATCTGCGCCGCGAGGGCCTCGCCCGCGACCTGGTCCGCGCCGTCCAGGACCTCCGCAAGAGTGCCGGCCTCGCCGTCAGTGACCGCATCGACCTGGCCATCAAAGCGAGTGGGGAGGTCGCCGAAGCCGTCGACGCCCACGAGGACTACCTCCGCTCCGAAACCCTCGCCGTCTCCCTGCACCGCGCCCCTCAGGGCGACGGCTTCGACGCCCGCGTCGACCTCGACGGCCAGGAGGTCCGCCTATGGCTCCGCCCAGTCCCCGCCACCGGCTGAGCTTGAGGGCGGACGGCCTCGGCACCCTCCTCCCCCATCGCCGCCCCTGGTGGGGCTACCTGTGGGCTGCCCCCAACACCCTTATCGGCCTGCTGGGGGCAGCCACCACCCGCACCCGCCCGATCCCCCACCGTGGCGTCCTGCTGTTCGAACCCACCCCAGGAGCCCGCCCCCGCGGCCTCGCCCGCTTCCTCGCCTGGCGCGGCTTCGAAGCCATCACCCTGGGCCACGCGATCATCACCAACACCCCTCTGGACGACCACGTCCTTGCCCACGAGTTCGTGCACATCCGCCAGCACGAGCGCTGGGGTCCGCTGTTCTATCCCGCATATTTGCTGACCAGCCTGGCCGGGTACCGTCGCAACCCGTTCGAACGCGCGGCGGACCGGGCGAGCGCCGCGCCGCTGCGCCGCGATCGCTGACCGCACCGGCGGCTGCCTCAGGCCGTGGGCGTTGGGGATTGGAGGTTGGCCAGGGCCGCTTGGTAGCGCGTGGCTCTGGTCTGCAGCGCTTCCTGGAAGGTGGCGAGGAGGCCACGCTTGGCCTCGACGGCGGCTTGGAGGCGGGCGTTGATCTCGATGGCCTCCTCGACGATGGCGCGCTGGGCGGCGCGGTCGTTGGTCTCGGCGTGGTAGGCGGCGCGGAGGGAATCGAGGCGGTCTTCGGCGGTGAGGACGGTGCGGACCTCGTCGAGGTTGAAGCCGAGGAGGTCTTTGAGTTCGCGGATGCGGGCGAGGCGGGCGAGGTCGTCCTCGGCGTAGCGGCGGGCACCGCCAGGGCTGTGGGCCGACGGGGTGAGCAGGCCGAGTTCCTCGTAGTAGCGCAGGGTACGGACCGAGACGGCAGCGCGTTCCGCAGCCTCCCCGATGCGCAACGGCCGCGCGCTCACGCTCACGCCGACAGCTCCTCCCGCGACCCCGCCTCGTCTCCGTTCTCGCCCTCGTCGTCGCCAGTGGCCTCGGCAGGCGCGGCCGGGCGGGCGGGCTCCTCCTCATGAATGTACTTGCCGCCGCGCAGCCAGGAGGCAGCCGCGGCGATCAGCGACATCGCGGCGGCGGCGAGGAACACGATCGCCAGCCCGTGCCGGAACGGCCCGGCGATGAGCTGGGGAAAGAACCGCTTGCCGGTGAGGTTGGCGACCTGCGCCGGGCTCAGGCGCGCGAGCGTGGCCGGGCCGAGCAGCGTCTTGACCGGGTTGTAGCCGAGGAAGGCGGCGAACAGGCTGCCGACCGGCGGCAGGTGGGCGACCCTGGTGGCCGCGGCCGGCGGCACGCCGTTGGCGGTCAGCCCAGCGTACAGCGTGGTCGGCAGGCGGGCGGCCAGGCCGGCGACCATCAGGGAGAAGAACAGCCCGATCGACAGCACGAACCCGGCGTTCTGGAAGGTGGCGCGCATGCCGGAGGCGGCGCCGCGCTGGCGTGCTGGGACGGCGTTCATGATCCCGGCGGTGTTCGGCGCGGCGAACAGGCCCGAGCCGATGCCGTTGGCCAGCAGCAGCGCGGCGAACACCAGGTAGGGGAAGTCGATCGGCAGCAGCATGAGGGCGGCGAAGCTGGCGGCGCACAGCAGCATGCCGCCGGTGGCGAACGGCCGCGCGCCGTGACGGTCCGACAGCCAGCCGGACACCGGTCCGGCGAGCAGGAACCCGAGGGTGAGCGGGACCATGTAGATCCCCGCCCACAGCGGCGTCGAGGCGAAACTGTAGCCGTGCAGCGGCAGCCAGATGCCCTGCAGCCAGATGATCAGCATGAACTGGAGGCCGCCGCGGGCGATCGAGGAGACCAGCCCGGCGAGGTTGCCGGCCGAGAAGGCGCGGACCCGGAACAGCTCCAGGTGGAACAGCGGGTCGCTGGAGCGCCGCTCCACCAGCAGGAACAGGCCGAGCAGCGCGACCCCGCCGACGAGCAGGGTGAGCACCAGCGGGCTGGTCCAGCCCATGGTGTGGCCGCCGTAGGGTTGGATGCCGTAGGTGATGCCGACCAGCACGGCGATCAGCCCGACGCCGAAGGTGAGGTTGCCGGCCCAGTCGATCCGACCGTGACCGTGGCCGCGCTGCCCCCCCTCGCGGAGCTTGAGGTAGCCCCAGACCGTCCCGAGGATGCCGAACGGGACGCTGACCAGGAACACCGCCCGCCAGTTGGTGTCGGCCAGCAGTCCCCCGACGAGCAGGCCGATGAAGGAGCCGGCCAGCGCCGCCACCTGGTTGATGCCGAGCGCCATGCCACGCTCGTTGGCTGGGAAGGCGTCGGTGAGGATGGCCATGGAGTTGGCCATCAGCAGGGCGCCGCCGACCCCTTGGACAATCCGCAGCCCGATCAACTCAAGGGCGCCGGCGGAGCCGACGTTGGGCGTGAACCCGAGCGCGACCGAGGCGACGGTGAAGATCAGGAACCCCGCGTTGTACATCTTGACCCGGCCGTAGATGTCGCCGAGGCGCCCGAAGGCGACCACCAGCACGGCGCTGACCACCAGGTAGCCTATCAGCATCCACAGCAGGTAGCTGACGTTGCCGGGCCGCAGCGGGTCGAGGTGGATGCCGCGGAAGATCGCCGGCAGGGAGATGATCACGATCGACGAGTTGATGGTGGCGACCAGCATCCCCAGGGTCGTGTTCGACAGGGCGATCCACTTGTAGCGGTCGTCCCGCTCCCCCGCCGCCCGGCTCGGTTCCGGGCGGCTACCAGCTTTCGCACGCAGCATTGTTGAATCCTCATGCTCGACGGCTACAAAACCTTACGTTCACGTAAGCATCATAGCCGCAACGGCGGCCGCGACGAGGAGGACAGGCGATGGCCGACATGCCGGTCAACCCGGACCCAACGACGGAGACGACCCGGATCAAGGGGCACAACGGGGACCAGATCGAGGCCTACCTGGCCGCCCCCGCCGGCCCCGGCCCCTACCCCGGGGTGGTCGTGATCCACCACATGCCCGGCTTCGACGAGGGCACCAAGGGAATCGCCCGGACCTTCGCCCGCCATGGCTACACCGCGATCGTGCCGAACCTCCACTACCGTGAGGCGCCGGGCGCCAGCCCCGACGACGCCTCGGCGGCGGTCCGGGCGGCCGGCGGGGTGCCCGACGACCGACTGGTCGGCGACGTCGCCGGGGCCGCGGCGTTGCTGCGAGCGCTGGGCTCGGGGACCGGCAAGGTCGGCGTGATCGGCTACTGCTCGGGAGGGCGGCAGGCGTTCCTGGCCGCCTGCAGCCTGCCGCTCGACGCGGCGGTCGACTGCTACGGCGGCTTCGTCGTCAACCCGCCGCCGCAGGACTCGCCGAGCAAGGCCAAGCCGGTCGTCGGACTGGCCGGCAGCCTCTCGTGCCCGCTGCTCGGCCTGTTCGGCGCCGAGGACACCCACCCGTCCCCGGCCGAGACCGCCCAGCTCGAACAGGAGCTTGCTCGCCATGGCAAGACCTACGAGTTCCACACCTACAAGGGCGCGGGCCACGCCTTCTTCGCCGTCGACCGGCCGGGCTACCGCCCCGAGGCGGCCGCTGCCGGCTGGGAGCGGATCTGGGACTGGTTCGGCCGCTACCTGGCCGCCGAGCCGGAGGGCTGAGCAGA
>DASWDC010000287.1:0-5643 GCA_036395655.1 Actinomycetota bacterium
TCCGATATCAATCACGCTGAATCACCAATGCGCTCCTTGGGGGACGAAGCGGACAGGGGTGCAGGCAGCGCCGGCCGCCTCCAGCGCGGCGGCGACGCGCCGGAGGGCGCCGGGCGGTGCGCAGAACAACAGGAACCCGCCCCCGCCGGCGCCGGGGACCTTGCCGCCGGCCGCGCCGGCGTCGCGGGCGACCTGGTACAGCTCGTCGAGGCGCGGGGTGGCGATGCCGCTGGCGAGGCGGCGCTTCTGCTCCCAGCCCTCATGCAGGCCTTCGGCAAAGGTCGCGAGGTCGCCGCCGAGCAGCGCGTCGCGCATCGCCTCGGCGAGCGCCTTGATCGCGGCGAGGCTTGAGAGGCTGCGCGCCGAGCCGCCGAGGACCCCGTCGACCTGCCGGCGCAGGATGCCGCCGTCGGTGCGGCCCGCCCCCGACCAGGCCAGCAGCAGCGAGCCCTCCAGGTCCTCCAGGGTCTCCGGCGCGAGCGCCAGGGGCCGCACCGCCACGTTGTCGTCGCCGTGGAACTCGATGAAGTTGAGGCCGCCAAAGGCGGCGGCGTACTGATCCTGCATGCCGCCCTGGATCTTGAGGTCGATCCGCTCGACCTGGTACGCGCGCCAGGCCAGCTCCGCGGGCGACCAGTTGCGGCCGCTGGTGGCGCCGACCGCGGCGAGCATCGCCACCACCAGCGCCGACGAGGAGCCGAGCCCGGAGCCCGGCGGCGCGTCGGTGCCAAGCGTCAGGTCGAGGCCTTGCTCGGGGGCGAGGTCACGCAGGACCGCCTTGACCAGGTCCAGGTGCCCGTCGAAGACCAGTTCGTGCGGCTGGAATGCCTTGCGGACCATGAGGTCGAGCGACTCGACGTGGTAGGCGCGGTCGTCGCGGACCCGCACGCCGGCGACCGCCCAGCGGTCGATGGTGGCCGACAGGACCGCGCCGCCGTGGGTGGCCGGATAGGGCGGGACGTCGGTGCCGCCGCCGGCGAAGCTGATCCGCAGCGGCGCGCGGGCGCGGATCTCCATCAGCGCATCCTCATCAGCTGACTGCATCAGCTGGCCGCCTCGACCAGCAGCTTCTCGAACCGGGCGACGACCGCGTCCCAGGCGTAGCGGGCCTCGACGAAGCGGCGTCCGGCCTCCCCCATCGCGCTGGCGCGGGGCGGGTCGGCGAGCAGCTCGGCCACGGCCTGCCCGACCGGTTCGGCACGGCGGCCGTCGACCACGATGCCGGTCTCGCCCTCGACGACGGTTTCAGGCGCGCCACCGGACCGGCCCGCCACCACCGGCAGCCCGGCGGCGGCGGCCTCCAGGAAGACCGCGCCGAGCGCCTCCAGGTCCAGGCCGAGCCAGCGGGTGCGGCACGGCATCGCGAACACGTCCCCGGTGGCGTAGTGGGCCGGCAGTTCCTCCCAGGACACCTCGCCGGTCAGGTGGATGCGGTCGCTGGCCGGGCTGGCCGCGGCGAGCCGGCGCAGGCGCCGCTCGTCGGGACCACCGCCGACCAGCAGCAGGCGGGCGTCGGGGACCCGGGCGGCCACCGCCGGCCATGCCTGGATGAGCCGGTCCTGGCCCTTGCGTGGGACCAGGCGGGAGACGCAGACGCACACCGGCGCGTCGCCGAGGCCGTGGCGGGCACGGATCGCGCCGCCGTCGACCCCGGGATGGTAGCTGCCGGTGGCGACCCCGGAGGGCAGCAGCTCGACCGGGCAGCGGCCCCGCACGCCGCGCTCCACCCGCGCCGCCGACCAGCGGCTCACGGCGGTGACCAGCCGCAGGTCGCCGGCGACTTTGGCGAGCAGTCGCCGCACCAGCGGCACGCGCCCGACGGCGGCCTCGACGCCGTGGCTGAAGCCGATGCACGGCGTCCCGGTCGCCCGGGTGACGCGGCCCGCGAGCAGGCCGAGCGGGACGCTCGCCCCGAAGCAGATCACGTCGGGGTGGACCTCGCGGACCAGCGCGATCACGCGGCGGGCGAGGTCGGCGGTGGGCAGCATCCGACTGGTCGGGTGGCGCATCACCCGGAACGGCTGCGCGGCGTCGAAGGCGGCGGCACCGGGCCAGTCCGGCGCGTAGACCGTCACCGAGGCGGGGTCGAGTCGACTGACCAAGTTGTGGCAGTACTGCTGGATCCCCCCAGCGCGCGGGGGAAAGTCATTGGTCAGCAATAGGAGATTCACAAACTGATCATAGAGGCTGCCGCCTGGCTCCTGCCGGAGCGGCGGCGCCGATTGGCAGGTTCGGTCGCGCTCTCAGTCGCAGCTCAGGACAGGGTGGTCGCCTCACCGACGCCGTGGCTGGAGGCCCACAGGCGGGCCTGGGCGATGCGCGCCATAATCGGCGGGTGCGTGGCGAACAGCGCCACCATCATCCGATTGGGACGCAGGTCGGCGCGGTTCTCCAGGGCGAGGCGGCGTTCCACCGCGACCGCGGTGACCGGGTCATGGGAGACTTCCAGGGCGGTCCAGTCGGCCCTGGCTTCGGCGAAGCGGCTCACCGCGCTTGCCAGGGGGCTGATGAGCAGGCCGCCGAGGGCGCCGAGCAGCAGCAGCCCGGCTGCCACGTTCGGGTCACCGAGGCCGCTGGCGTGCAGCCAGTGCCGCGGCCACGGCCGGGCCAGGAGCCAGTTGGCGAAGACCACCCCGGCGGCCGCGCCGGCTGCTGCGGCGGTGGTCCCCCACAGCATGTCGCGGTGCCGCACGTGGGCCAGCTCGTGCGCGAGCACCAGCGCGACCTCGTCCTCGGAGGTGCCGCCGGGTGCGGCGGTGGACCTGGCGAGCAGGGTGTCGTACACCACCACCCGGCGGGTGCGGCCGAGGCCGGAGACATAGGCGTTGACCTTGGTGGTGCGGCGGCTCGCGTCGGCGACCAGCACCTCGCGGACACCGATCCCCATGGTCGCCGCGAGGGTGACGACCCGTTCGCGCAGCGGCCCCGGGGGCAGCGGCCGGAAACGGTTGAATAGCGGCTCAAGCACCACCGGCCCGAGCAGGCTGAGCGCCACCACCAGCAGCGCCGCGACCATGCCGGCCGCCCATGGCCAGCCGGGCGGCCGCCAGCGCGCCGCCAGGATCAGCGCGCCAGTCGGCACCACCGTGAGCGCCAGCCCGACCGCGCGGCTCTTCACCCAGTCGAGCAGGAAGCCGCCGAGGCGCTGGGTGGCAAGGCCGGCGCTGACGTCCTGTGACCAGTTGCGGAGCGAGAACGGCAGCGAGGCGAGCGCCTGCACCAGCACCACCACGGCGACCCCGAGCGCCGCCTGCCCGGCGGTGAAGTGGCCGGCCAGTCCGATCGTCCCGCGCACCAGCGCCCGGCCGGGCGCGCTCAGCGCGAGCGCGGCCAGCAGCGCGAGCTCAACCCCGAACGCGACCATGGCCCAGCGCTGCCGCGGCTTGGCGTAGGCGAGGCAGGCAGCGATCTCGTCGGGCGAGAACGCCTCCAGCGGGTCGCCAGGCCGGGGACGCGGGACCCGCCGGCGCAGCCGGGCGTGACGCGGCGGACTCACCCTGGCCTCATCCGGCACGCCCCGGGATCGTCATCCGCCGCGGCAACGCACTCACCGTGGACCAATCCGGCACGCCCCGGGATCGTCGTCCGCCGCGGCAACGCGCTCACCGTGGACCTCATAGGACCTGCCGCACCCAGGTGGCCCAGCGGGTCTGGGCGGTTGCCCGGGAGATGCCGAGCACGTGGCGGAAGACGATGTCCTGGCCGGCGATGCCCGGCTCAGCGGTGCCCCGGAAGGCCCGGTACAGCGCCTGCAAACGGGGCTCGCCGAAGGTGGTGGCGACCCATAGACAGAACGACGAGCTGGCGTCGTAGGCGACGGAGGCGTTCGCGCCGCGCAGGTCGGCGTCGGACGGCAGGGTGCCGTCGAAGCGGCCGGCCTTGACGGCGGAGGCCAGCGCCGGGCGCGTGAACGCGAGCGGCTGCCCGATGGGCCGCAGGGCGGTGAAGTCGGCGAAGCCCTCCACGATGAACAGCGGCACGCCCTGCCCGATCGTGCGGGTGGCGACGTGGGTCATCTCATGGGTCATCACCACCTGCAGGTTGAGCTGGTCGTAGCGGCGCACGTTGGTGCTGTTGACCACGATGCGGTTGCCGAGCACCCGCTGGAACGCGCCCGATTCGATCGAGGAGGCGGCCACCGCCGCGACCTGTCCGAGGTCGCGGGCGCCGACCAGCCGTTCCGCCTCCGCCTGGTCGTGTGGGACCAGGATCACCACCTTGTGCTCCCAGGAGCCCGACCAGGAGGCCGCGACCTGCGCGTAGCCCTGCTCGGCGGCGCCCCGGAGGCGGTTGGCGAGCACGCTGTCGCCGGGGTGGAAGACCACCAGCGTGCGGCTCGTCGCGACGGTCTGCAGCGTCCCGGCATCCCAGATCTCCGCGTCGCTTTGGACCAGCGGGCGCAGCTCGTCCTGGGCGGCGATGCGCCAGGCCGAGCCGGTCCAGACGAAGGTGTAGTAGAAGCGCGCCAGGACCGGGCTCGCGTCCTGGCCGCGGAAGTGGTAGCTGGCCTGGATTTCGGGCAGGTAGACCGGTGCGGGGGCGTAGCGCTGCCGGATTCGGGCGGTGGCCAGGTTGGCGGGGCTGTCGAGCTGGTAGGCGAAGCCCGAGAAGGGCGCCGTCGCCATGCGGTCGAACAGCACCGCCTGGGCGCGGTAGAAGCTGGTCCGGCGCGAGTCGACGCTGGCGAGGAAGCCAGCTCGGTTGTGGTGCACGATCGCCTGTGCCCGCAGCGCGAGGACGTGCTGCACCTGCCGGACGGGATCGTTCGCCCGGAGGCGCGGCGCCACGCTGGAGGCGACCCGTGACGGCGCGGCGTCCGGCGACTGCAGCGAGAGCACGGCCGCGACCAGCGCGAGCGCCAGCCCGACCACGACGAGGGCGATCAGCCACCCCCTCGGCCGTCGCCGCGGCGCCTGCGGCGGCCCCCAGACCACCGGCGCGTCCGGGGCCCGCGTCGGCGCCTGCCGGAGCCAGCTCGGCGCGTCGGGAGGCAGCGGCGCCCGCGGCGGCGCCGGCGGCGGCGCGGGCGCCGCCGCGGCAGGCGGCCTGCCCGGCGGTGCCGCTGGTGAAGGTGGGGACGGCGAGCGCCAGCCGGGTGGGGTCGGCTCGGCAACCCGCCCAGGGATCCACTCGGGGATCCGTGGGGGGGAGCCTTCGTCGCTTGGGTTCATGCGCCGCATCGTAACCGACCCCAGTCACTCGCAACGGTGGTTATCCACAGCCCCCGTCAACCGCCGTCCCCCACACTCCCAGAAAGAGCTACGGCCCTCGCCCGGGGGATAGCGAGGGCCGTAGCGGCTTGAGAGCGACGGGGGCTCAGCTCAGGGACGGGCGGCGCCCACGTAGTCGCTCCTGCCGACGAGGGTCTGGACCTGGACGAGCCGGCCGGTGGACGGCGCGGCCACCATCAGGTTCTGGCCGATGTACAGGCCGACGTGGTGGATGGGGCTGCCGAAGAAGACCAGGTCGCCGGCCTGCAGGGCGCTTCTGGCCACGTGGGGGAACAGGTCGTACTGCGCCGCGGCCGAGTGCGGCATCGAGACTCCGGCCTTGGCCCACGAGTACATGGTCAGCCCAGAGCAGTCGAACGACGACGGCCCGGCCCCACCCCAGTGGTAGGGCTTGCCGAGCTGCGCGAGCACG
>DASWDC010000288.1:0-1919 GCA_036395655.1 Actinomycetota bacterium
CGAAGACCAGGCCAGCGGCTGCGACCGGTCCGGATGCGTGTCCGAATGGTAGCCAACAGCGACCAGACCCCTCGGGCCCGCCGTCAACGCCGACACGACCAGCCCCAGCCCGGGGTGGCCATCGAGCATGACGCTGTCCGAGGCCGTCCAGAGCGCCGCCGGCGTCACAGCCGGCGACCAGATCTGGCCGTCGGTGGACGACCAGACGCCGAACCGGGCCCGCTGGCCGGTCTGCTGCGGACCCGCCGCGAAGATCCGGCCGCCGAAGGAGACCATCGCCTCCGGACGGAACGAGCCGAACTGCTGGTCCGTCACCGGCACCTGGCTCCAGTTCGCACCGTCCGGCGAGGTCCAGAGCGGTGCCCCGCTGAGCGGCGTCGCCCAGGACCCGGCGATGAACCCCGGGCCGCCGGCGATGATCGCGGTCGGAAGGATCGCGCTGGTACCCCCGACCCGCGACCAGCGCAGCCCAGCGGCGATCCCCGGCGGCGCGGCTGCCCGCCCACGGTGGGAACGCTGCGCCACGGCGAACCCCGTGCCCGCGATCAGCACCACGACCAGCCCAACCGCCCACAGAGCCCGCTTCCCACGGCGTTTGGGCCGAGGGCGAGGTTGTGGCACCCAGTCGAGGTCCTCCGGGGCGAGGGGTGTGGTGTGGCCAGGATCTTGGTCGGCGTGGGTGCCCGCCATCGGGGTCTCCGGGTTCCTTGGTTGCGGCAGCAGGCGAATTCCAGCAGGTAGATACAAATGCCGTCAATCGCGGTGCCATATCGAGCAACCCGCGGTCCGCCTCCCGACGGCCTCGCTACGCCTCCTCGGCCTCGGCCTCGGCCGTGCTCGCCTCGATGGTGAAGGCGACCGTGTAGGCGCCGTCGACCGGGTCCGGGCTGTCGTCGCGGAGGCGGCTGCGGCAGCGATGGGCCCCCTGGCCCCAGCCGTCGAGGCCGAGCCAGTGCCCGCGCAGGCGCCCGCAGGGCCCGGTGACCGTGACCGTGAGCGGCTCGGCCGGGCCGAGCGCCACCTCGAAGCGGACGTCAAGGTCGAGGGTCTCGCCGTCCTCGCAGCCGACCGTGCCCTCCGCCGGCCAGCGGCTGGTCTGGCCGTTGACGACCAGCTCCAGCGCGCAACGGCCGCCGATCGCGGCGGCGTCGTCCACAGTGACCCGCAGAAACCGCACCCGCACCAGCGTCGGCCACAGCGGCGCGACCGCCGTCACCCCGACCTGCGAGACCGTGCCCGGCTCGCCGGGCGGCAGCGCCCGCAGGTGCCCGCCCTCGGAACGGTAGGCCGCGGTGATCCGGTAGCCGCCCGGAACCGCGCCGAAGCTGTTGGTGTGCCTGACCAGCGCCCGCTCCGCGCCCGGTTCCAGCTCCAGCGCCAACGCGCCCACCTGCTCCGGAGCCTCGGCCTCGGCCTCGGCGGCGGCGGTGAAGGCGCCATCCAGCCGCTCCCCGCCCGGGCCGCGCAGCGCCAGGCACAGCTCGGCGAGGCGAGCCGGGTGGTCGCCGTAGTTCCTGGCGGTGAACTGCGCCACGAAATGCTGGCCGACCAGCGGCGTCCAGGCGCTCACCCAGATCCCCTTCGAGATCGCCAGGTCGACGTAGGCGGGCTGCTCGGGCAGGTAGTCCTGCACGAAACAGCCCCGCCAGCAGCGACCCTCGACGCCGCCCGTCCTCCCCCCGGCACCGGAGGCAGCGGCCTCGACGGCTTCGACCAGGCGCGGATCCTTCGGTTCGAAGCCGAGCACCACCTGCTCGCCAGGCCGGTCCGGGTCGTAGACATGCATGCGGAACGCGCCGCTTTCCGGGTCCTCCTCATAGGCGTGGGCGACCACCTGATGGTTGCGGGCCGCCTCGTTCCCGTCGAGCCCGCGGGCGGCGACCAACCCGAGCGCCACCGGCCGCCCCGCCTCGATACTG
>DASWDC010000289.1:0-4149 GCA_036395655.1 Actinomycetota bacterium
CGGGCGTCGCCGCGGCGCGCTGGGCGCTGGCCGCCTCCACCGTGGGCAGGTCAAAAAGCTCCACCAGCAGGTCGCTGGTCGAGTAGACCTCCTGGACGGGCTCGTCGGTGAGGCCGAGGCGCTCGCGGATCAGCGTGGCGGTGTCGGCCTCGTTCCAGGCGACGAAGGTGATCGCCACCCCGGCGGCGCCGGCACGGCCGGTGCGGCCGATGCGGTGCACGTAGGCGCGCTCGTCCTCGGGGGTGTCGTAGTTGATCACGTGCGAGAGGCCGGCGATGTCCAGGCCGCGGGCGGCGACGTCGGTGCAGACCAGCACGTCGAGCTTGCCCTTGCGGAACTTGTTCATGACCTGCTCGCGGATCGCCTGGGGCAGGTCGCCGTGCAGCGCACCGGCGCGGTAGCCGCGCTCCTTGAGGCCCTGGATGGTCCGCTCGACCCCGCGCTTGGTGCGCCGGAAGACCGCCACCCGGTCGCGGTGCGGCGAGTCGATCAGCCGGCACAGCACCTCGAAGCGGTTCAGCGGGTGGACCTGGAAGAAGTACTGCCGCGTCGCCGGCACGGTGGCCAGGGCGCCGGGCTCGGCGTGCACGAAGGTGGGCTGCTTGGCGTACCGGCGCGCCAGCGCCACCACCTCCTTCGGCATGGTGGCCGAGAACAGCATCGTCTGGCGGTGCTGCGGGGTCGCCTCGATGATCGTCTCGACGTCCGGCAGGAAGCCGAGGTCGAGCATCTCGTCGGCCTCGTCCAGCACCAGGGCGCGGACCTGCTTCAGCGAGAGGCTGCCCTGGCGCAGGTGGTCGAGCAGCCGCCCGGGGGTTCCCACCACGACGTGGGCGCCCTCGTTCAGCGCGACGATCTGGGGGCCGAGCGGGCGGCCGCCCACGATCGCGGTGACCCGC
Source organism: Actinomycetota bacterium (assembly GCA_036395655.1). Classification (GTDB taxonomy): domain Bacteria; phylum Actinomycetota; class CALGFH01; order CALGFH01; family CALGFH01; genus DASWDC01. Next base: position 900 of record DASWDC010000289.1, read on the forward strand.
ACGCCGGCGGTGCGGCCGGCGTTCTCAAGGTCGCTCGCAACCTGGAGGCAGAGTTCTCTGGTAGGGACCACGACCAGCGCCTGGACCACGGGTTCGCCCGGGTCGATGTCCTGCACGATCGGGATGCCAAAGGCGAGGGTCTTGCCGGTGCCGGTGCGCGCCTGGCCGATCAGGTCGACGCCGCTCAGCGCTAGCGGCAGGCAGAGGGTCTGGATGGGGAAGGGGTGCTCGATGCCGATCCGGGCCAGCGACGTGAGCGTCGCCGGGGTCGCACCGAGGTCGGCGAAGCTGTGCTCCTGGATGGAAAGGGTTGATGTCGATGCGGTCAGACTGATCCTCCAAAATCATGGACGTCCGGGGCGAACGTACGGAAAAAGGCAGAGCTTCGACGATGCTCCGACCACGAGTGTAGTCCAGCTGTAGTCAAGCTTGGCCAGCCCCCTTATCGACCACCCCGGCCACGGCCTTAGCCGAGACCTTGGCGAGCGGGCCCATTGCGGTAGTCTTCAGCGGAATCATCGCCGTCCAGGAGGTTACCCGTGGCCAGTCCGGCCGACGTCTACCAGGCGCTCCGTGAAGCTCATGGGACCGCGGACGCGGAGAGCGCCGCCGCGCTGTACGCACCCGACGCGGAATATTACGAGCCGGACAGCGAGGTCCATCGCGGCCGCGACGAGATCCGCACCTTCCTGGCCGCCTATTTCGCCCGCCGCGGCCCGGTCGGCATCAGCGTCAAGCGCGAAGTGGTCGCCGACTCCTCGGTGCTGGCGGAATGGACCAGCTCCTATACCGAGGCGGGCCGCCGCTGGGCAGGCACGCCGGGGGTGTCGGTGCTGGAGGTCGGCGACGACGGCATCACCTACCACCGCGACTACCAGTAGGCGGTCGGCGGCGTCCAGCGGGCGTCTACAGGCTGGCGAAGCCGACCCGCTTGCTGGGGTTGTCCTCGCCGATCTCGATGTAGGCGAGCTTGTCGGTCGGCACGCCGATCCGGCGGCCCTTGGCGTCGACCAGCCAGAGCATGCGCGCGTCCCCGGTGATCACCTGATCGACTGCCCGGACCACCGAGTCGGACGAGTCGTCGATCTCCACCACCAGCTCCTTCGGGCTGTAGGTGACGCCCAGCTTGACCTCCATGGTGCTGTTTCCTCCTGTCGGGGCGCCGCCAGGGCGGCGGTGGTTCGAGTGGGTTGGTTTTATCCAGCTTGAGGTTGCGGGCGCGAGCGTAGCACCGCCGCGGGCAATGGAACCGACCACGCGGGCCCGGTGTATCAGAGCCGACGACAACGCCACTGGCGAACGCCACTGGCGAACGCCACTGGCGAACGCACTGGGGGTGGACGGGATGTATCGCCGTGCTCTGGTCATCATCGGGTGCCTGGCGCTGCTGGCCGCCGGCTGCGGCCAGGCGGCGCCGCCAGCCACGAAGGGAGGAGGGCCGGCCCAGGCGCCCACCTACGCGGCCAAGGGCCAGGTCGGCACGCCGACCCGGAACCGGGACACCCTGTATCTCGCGACGCCCGGGGCGGCCACGACCCAGGTGGCGGCGGTCGCGCCCGCCAGCCGCGCGGTGCTGCGCGCCAGCACGATCCCGGGACGCTGGGCCCTCCCGGCGATCGGGCTCGCCAAGGTCCCTGACGGGCTCTCCGGCGACGGCTCCACGCTGGTCCTGCAGGAGGTCGGCGGCAGCCACACGATCAGCCGCTTCGCGGTGCTCGACAGCGCCATGCGCAAGCCCGCCCAGGTGGCGGTGCTGCACGGCTGGTTCGACTACGACGCGGTCTCCCCGGACGGCGGCACCCTCTACCTGATCGAGCACCTCGCCGCCAACGACCTGCTTCACTACCGGGTCCGCTCCTATGAGGTGGCGAACCGGCAGCTGGACGAAGCGATTGTCGTCGACAAACGTGAACTGGACGAGGCCTCGATGCAGGGCCTGCCGAATACCCGCGTCAGCGACGGCGGCTGGGCCTGGACCCTGTACCGCAGCCCCAAGGGGCCGTTCATCCATGCCCTTGACCTTGGCCAGAAGTTCGCGGTCTGCATCGACCTGCCCGCGAAGGCGCGCTCCAGCGACCGCGTCGCCCGACTCTGGACGCTCACCTACGACGAGCCCAGCGGCGAGCTGCATGCGGCCAACACCGCCCTGCACCTGGCCGTCCGGGTCCAGTTCAACGAGAACGACCCCTTCGGGTACCGGGTCGCCACCGGCGAATTGACCACCAATTGAGTTGTGGAGGGTGCGGCGCCGGCCAGTTGGCTTCGGTCGCTGTCGCACCCTCCTGATAGCGTCCGCGCCATCGCCGGGCGGCCCCGCTGAAGGTTCCCAGGAGGGGCGACCGGCGCTCATCTCATGGGGGAGGCGCGGATGATGGGCGGGACGGTGGTGGCGGTCGCGGTCGCGCTGCTGGCGGGCGCGGCCGCTGGCGTGTGGCTGATGCGCCGGGGCGGCAGAAGCGGCGGGGGAACGGCGCTGGAGCGGCGGCTGGAGGGCATGTCGCAGGACCTCGACCGGCGCCTGGCAGCGCTCGACCAGCGGCTGTGGCTCGGGCTGGACACGGTGCAGAACGCCCAAGCGCAGGCGGCCGAGTCCGCCGCCGACGTACGCGAACGGGTGGCGGTGGTCGGCGGCATCGCCGAGCGGGTCCTGGAGCACGCCCGCGACCTCGCCCGGCTGGAGGAGCTGCTGCGCCCGCCGCAGGCCCGTGGCGCCTTCGGCGAGGTGCTGCTGGAGCAACTGCTCGCCCAGGGGCTTCCCGGCGCCTGCTACCGCACCCAGCACCAGTTCCGTTCCGGGGCCCGGGTGGACGCGGTGCTGCAGCTCGGCGACACCCTGGTCCCGGTCGACTCCAAGTTCCCGCTGGACTCGTTCGCACGCATGGTGGCCTGCGCCGACGGCGACGAGGCCCGCGCCTCGCACCGCCGCGCCTTCATCCGGGACGCGCGCCGCCACCTCGACGCGATCGCCGAGAAGTACATCCGCCCCGACGAGGGAACTCTCGACTTCGCCCTGTGCTACCTGCCCTCCGAAGCGGTCTACTACGAGTTCCTGCGCGAGGACCCGCCGGGCGAGTCACCCTTCCGCTACGCGGTCAACTGCCGCGTCTTCCCCGTGTCGCCGGGCAGCCTCTACGCCTACCTGCTCTCCATCGGCGTGGGCCTGCGCGGCCTCCGGGTCGAGGCGAACGCCCGCCGGGTGGTCGACGCGCTGGCCACCCTCCAGGGCGACCTCGGCCGCTTCGCCGACGAT
>DASWDC010000290.1:0-10832 GCA_036395655.1 Actinomycetota bacterium
AGACAGCCACCAGGCGAGCCACGAGTCAAGTCAAGCGGATGGCCGCCCCGAAAGGTGCGGCCATCCGTGCGTGGACCAGCCGGAACTCCCGTTAGGTTAGTAGGGAGCGGAGCGCTGCCCCGCCGGCTGCCCGACCGAGCGGCCGAGGTCGGGATGGAGCGGCAGGCGGGCGTGGTCTGCTTCGAGGGCCGACAGCGCCGGCAGCACCTCGGCGGGCAGCGGGCTCGCGCGGCGGCCGGCCAGATCGACGTGCAGGGCCAGCTCCTCGTGGGTGGCGGCCAGCCCGCCCCGGTCGAGGTTCTCCATGAACATCAGGTAGCGGATGGTCTTGGCGCTGTGGCCGACGAGCTGGGCGAGGATCCGGTAGGACTCGCCGAGGCGCAGCTCAGCGTGGTAACGAGTGTGGTCCTCGATCACCATCAGGGTGGCGTTGGCGCTCGGGTTGTAGTCCTCGGCGCCCAGGCCGAGATGGGCGAACAGCTCGTCGGTGCCCAGGTCGAAGGCTGCCCGGTAGTGCGCCACGTTGAGGTGCCCGTTGTAGTCGATGCCCGCCCGCTCGACCGTTCCCCGCCCGACCTCCAGCAGGCCCGGGTCGCGCCAGTCCGCCGCACTCGCCGTCATCACCGCAGCTTCGCGCATCCACAACTCGAAGGCCAAACGGCGCTGTCGCGGGCGCTATTCACCCAGTTCCGCGAGGACCTTGGCGGCGTGGCCGTCGGCCTTGACGCTGTACCAGGCGCGGGCGACGCTGCCGTCCCCGTCGATCAGGAAGGTGGAGCGGAGCACGCCGACGGTGGTCCTGCCGTAGAGGTTCTTCTCGCCCCAGGCGCCGTAGGCCTCCAGAACCCGGTGGCCGGGGTCCGACAGCAACGGGAAGGCGAGCCCGTACTTGGCACGGAAGCGCTGGTGGCTGGCGGCGTCGTCGGGCGAGATCCCGAGCACCGGCACCTCGGCGCGCTGAAAGGCGTGCAGGTTGTCATTGAACTGGCAGGCTTCCCTGGTGCACCCCGGGGGTGTCGTCGGCTGGGTAGAAGTAGACGATCACCCGGCGGCCCTTGAAGTCGTCCAGCGACACGGTGTTGCCATCCTGGTCGGGCAGGGAGAACGGCGGGGCGGGCGCGCCGGCGTCCAGCTTGGGCATGGAGGGGTCCTCGGTTCGCAGCGGTGGTCGGACCCGCCCAGGGTACCTCCACCGGGTGGGGCGACCCCCTCGGCGTCGGCCGGTCCCGTCCGGTCGTCCGGTCAGCTCCGGTAGACGAGCACCGGGGTGCCGACCGGAAGGTGGTCGTAGAGCTGGTCCATGGCCGCGATGGTGATGCGGATGCAGCCGTGGCTGGCGGGGAAGGGCGGCACGCTCGGGGCGCCGTGCAGGGCGAAGCCGCCGTCGAAGAAGGCCGGGCGGTACAGCAGCCCGAGCTTGCTCTTGTGCCAGCCGTTGATCTTGTGCTGGACCTGGAAGTTCCCGAGCGGGGTGATGGCCACGCCGCTGTCGCCGTTCTCGCTGTAGGCGCGGCCGGAGCCGGAGGAGGCGTCGAGGACGCGCGTGACCCTCCCGTCCTGGACCAGGTAGACGACCTGCGGGGTGAGGTCGGCCTCGACGTGGAACCCATTGGTCCGCACGCGCGGGCTGGGCAGCCTGGGATGCGTGAGCGCGCCGAGGGTGACCGGCCCGGCGACCCCGTCGCGGGACAGGCGGTTGACCTTCTGGAAGGCGACCACCGCGTGGCTGGTCTCGGAGCCGAACTGCCCGTCGGCGGCGGGCGCCTGGTAGCCGAGCGCCAGCAGCCGCCGCTGCAGCGCCGCCACGGCGGCGCCCCGCGAGCCGAGCCGCAGCTCGGGCGCGGGCTTCGGCGCCGGCTTCGGCTTGGCCGCCGGCGTGGCGGGGGTCGTGTGCGTTGCCGGTGCCCGGGTGGAGGGCGCGGCCGTGGTCGCCGGCGCGGCGCTGCCCCGCGCCCTGGTCGTGGCACTCGGGTCACCACCGCCAGCCCGCGCCCCGGTGCAGGCCGCGACGGCGAGCGTCAGCGCCACGGCGAACAGGGTTGTCAGCGCCGCTCCGGCACGGTTCCGCATCTCGTCTCCCATCCTCGAAGGCCACCACCGCGTCGAGGTCCTATCTACCCAGTGTGCCGAGAACGGGAAAGTCTTACAGCCACGCCGCCGTAACAATCCTGGCGGACCCGTCTCTATTGGGGCATTCCCGGAGCGAGCCAGCGGGTGGCGTAGCTGACGGCCACCTTGGCGGCACGAGTGTCGCCGTGGCGGGCGAGCCGGTGGGCGGCGTGGACGGCCAGCGACGCGGCGGCGCAGGTGCGTCCCAGCCGCAGCGCGAAGGCGCGGAGGCGGGCCTGGAGCTCGTCCTCCTCGCTGGAGGGCCAGCCCTCGACGTCCTTGGCGAGGTCGGTGGCCGTGCCCTCCACCAGCGCGGCGACGGCTCCGAGGTGCGGGCCGCCCAGCACCGCCGACCCTTCGCGCAGCTCGTCGAGCAGCGCGGTGACCGCCTCATCGCGGCGCTGCGCGCGCAGCAGGTCGAGGCTGAGCACGTTGGTGGTGCCCTCCCAGATCGGCAGGACCTGGGCGTCGCGCAGCAGGCGCGGGATGCCGCTGTCCTCGATGTAGCCGGCACCGCCGAAGGCCTCGACCACCTCGCTGGCATGGGCGACGGCGTCCTTGGCGGTCAGGAGCTTGGCCAGTGGGACCAGCGCCCGCAGCGCCCGCTGCTCGCGCTCAGCGCCGCCCGCGGCGCCGCCTCCGGCGCCGTGCTCGACCCGGCCGAGCCGCTCCATCACCGTCGCGACCAGCGCGAACGCGGCCTCCGCCTCGACCGCGAGGGCGGCGAGGGTGGCACGGTGCAGCGGCAGCTCGGCGAGCGGATGGCCGAAGGCCTCGCGCACCTGGGCGTAGGCGAACGCCAGGTCGGTACCGCGCCGCATCCCGGCGGCGGCGCTGACCGCGTTGTGGACCCGGGTCACGTTCAGCATCCCGGCCATCTTGCGGACGCCCGCCTCGACGGTCCCGACCGGGGTGGCGGCGGCGCCGGCAAGCGTCAGCTCGGCGGTCGGCAGCGCCCGCGTGCCGAGCTTGTCCTTCAGCCGGTTGACCAGGATGGTCTCCCCCACCTGCGAGACACCGGTGCGCGGGTGGACCCGCTCCACCAGGAACAGGCCGAGGCCACCGCTGCCAGGCACCGAGGCGCCGTCGGACCACTGCGGCCGGGCGAGCACCAGGGCACAGTCGGCGGTCACCGCCGAGGTGAACCACTTGGTCCCGGAGAGCCGCCAGGCGCCGTCCTGGGCAGGGTCCGCGGTGGGGTCGAGCCGGGCGACGGTGGCGTGGCGGGACAGGTCGGAGCCGCCCACCCGCTCGGTCATCCACTGGCCCGAGGTCCAGGCGCGCTCGGGGTCCCGCGACAGCAGGCGCGGGACCACCCGGTCGCGCAGGGCGGGCGGCGCCTGGTCGCGCAGCACCCGCACGGCCGCGTCGGTCATCGCCACCGGGCAGCTGTAGACCGCCGACGACGGCCCGTAGAGATGCAGCAGCGCATGCTGCACCACCCGCGCGTGGGGCCCGTGCCGCCCCTCGTGCGGGATGGCGGCGAGCCCGGCGCGCGCCTGCACGGCGTGCAGCGCCGTCCAGGCGGCGCTCACCTCGACCCGGTCGATCCTGCGGCCCCACGGGTCGAAGGGGACCAGGCGAGGCGGGCACGCCTCCGCCTCCTCGGCCAGGCGGGCCAGCTCCCCGCCGGTCGCGGCCGCCGCGCCCAGCGCCTCCAGTTCCGGCACGACCTCGAGGAGCACGTCCGGGGGCAGCAGCCGCTCCAGGTGCTCTCGCAAGGCCACGTCCGACCGGTAGGTGCTGCCCAGCTCGGGCGGCTGCTGGAAGAAGCCCACGACCCGCTCCCCTCATCCGGAGTCCACGCGGAATCCACGCCAACAACCAAACTACTTCCGACCAAACAAAGTCTTGGCGGCGGAACGGGGCGAACACAACCACCTGGGGCAGGCTTGCGCAGGCAAAACTTGTTAGTCTTGCAACACTTGAGACTCTTGGTCTGATTCACCTGAGGAGCTACGTGTGCCCGCGTCCGCATGGCCGTCGGGGTGGTTGAGCCGCCTCCGCGGCGCCCTTCCCCGGGGTCGCTCGCTGCCGGACGAGGTGTGGCGCCCCAGGCAGCGCGCGATCCTGGCGATCCTGTGGCTGCACGTGGCCGGGCTGGCGGCGCTGGCGCTGGCACACGGGGGCAACCCCGAGGCGCTGGCCGGGGTGGGCCTGGTCGCGCTGGTGGCCGTCCCCGCGAGCACCCGCTACGGGAGCCGCCGCTGGCGCTCGGCACTGGCCAGCCTCGGGCTGCTGCTCGCCTCGGTGCTGCTGGTGCGGCTGGAGGGCGGCGCGATCGAGCTGCAGTTCCATTTCTTCGTGGTGATCGCGCTGATCATGCTCTACCAGGACGGCTTCCTGTTCCTGATCGCGGTCGGCTTCGTGGTGGCCTACTACGGCGCGGTCGGTTGGCTGGAGGCGGCCGGCACCTACCCGCCGCCGGTCGCGTGGGCCAACCCCTGGCAGCGGGCCGCCGTCGACGAGGCGCTGCTGCTGGCGGCGGCGGTCGCCAACCTGGCGAGCTGGCGCCTCAACGAGGACAGCCAGGCCAGGGCGGAGTCCTCCTACCGCCAGCTCTACGAAGGCCAGCGCGCGGTCGTGCGCGAGCTGCAGCAGTCCCAGCACCTCAAGGACGAGCTCTACAACGTCGTCTCGCACGAGCTGCGCACCCCCCTCACCGGCATCCTCGGGTTCGGCGAGCTGCTGCTGGTCCGCGACGGGCAGCTCTCACCGGCCCAGCGCAAGGACCATCTCGGCCGCATCCTGCGGGAGGCACGGCGACTGCAGCGGGTGGTCGACAACCTGGTGTACTCCTCCAAAGTGATCCGCCAGGACGGCGGCGCGGCCACCGACGTCGGCGCCGTCGTCCACGCGGTGATCGAGGACCTGGACGACCTCCCCGGCCGGGACCGGGTCGAGCTGGAGGTCCGCGTCCCCGCCGGCCTGCAGGCGACCCTGACGCCCGAGGCGTTCCGGCTGGTGCTGGTGAACCTGCTCGGCAACGCGCTGAAGTACGCCACCCCGGGCACCACCGTGTTCGTGAGCGCCTGGATCGAGGTTGGCGCCGGTGCCGGCCGCGCCGGCGACCGCCTCGCGGTGGCGGTGTCCAACGCCGGGCAGCCGATCCCGCCGGCCGACCGGGAGCGGATCTTCCAGCCGTTCGTGCAGCTCGACTCCTCCACCACCCGGACCGCCTCGGGGGTGGGGCTCGGGCTGCACATCGTGCGCCGCCTGGTGGAGTCGTTCGGCGGCACCGTCGAGGTCGACTCCGACGTCGCCGGCATGGTGACCTTCACCGTCCGGGTGCCGATGGCCAGCCGCCGCAGCGACCCGGCCCGGCTGGGCGGCTCGCCCTCATCACATTTACGCAGTTCGGGCGGCTCGATTTGACTCGACCTGTGTCTTTTTAGAACCCTTCCAGGGTCATGCTGCGAGAGCCGCACTACGACCAGGGAAAGGATCCAGCGTGACTCAGGCAGACGTCAGTACGGCCGCCAGCACGGAGAGCACCGGCTCGGGCTCCAGTTCCAGCTCCAGCTCAAGCTCGAATTCGCGCTCCTCCGTCACGGGTAGCGGCAGCCGGTCCGCGCAGGCGGACCTCGACCGGTCCAGGAGCGCGGCGTTCAGCGGAGGCTCCCTCCAGCTCGGCGAACTGGAGGAGGTCGACGTCCGGACGGTCTTCCAGCGGGACGGAGACGGGTTCTCCGGCTGGCTCGCCGGCAACCTCGACCGGCTCGCCAACGAGCTCGGCGTGAACGGCCTGCGCGAAGTGGGCCGCGACATCGGCGTCGGCTCGTTCACCGTCGACATCCTGGCCCAGACCGACCGTGGCCGGCGCGTCGCCATCACCAGCCAGCTCGAGGCCGCCGACCACCTCCACCTCGGCCAGGTGGTCACCTTCGCCGCCGGCCTGGACATCTCCGCCGTCATCTGGATCTGCACCAAGATCAGCGAGGAGCACCGCGCCGTGCTCGACTGGCTGAACCAGCACAGCGACGACGACGTCCGCTTCTTCGGCGTCGAGATGCGCCTGTTCCGCATCGGCAGCTCCCTCCCGGCGGCGGTCTTCGACGTCGAGGCCCGCCCGAACGACTGGCAGAAGGTCGTCCGCCAGCGCCAGCGCGTCGGCAGCCCCTTCAACTCCAGAATGCGAGAGTTCTAAGCAGCGTCCGGCGCAGGGGGACCCGCGCGGGTCCCCCTGCGCCGGTCCCCGACCGGTGATGAAGCTGGTGCTGGCGCCCGCCGAGCCGCGGCCGGGCTGCCTAGCTGCCGAAGTGCCAGCGGCTGGACGGGCCGACGGTGACGGTGCCGCCGATGTCCTCCTCGTCGTCGAGGTCGTCGAGGCCGCCGCTGTACGGCAGCGCGTAGTAGGCGTAGAGGGCGGCCTCGTCCTGTGGCCAGAGGCGGCCGCCGGGTTCCATGCCGGGAGCGCCGCGTACCTGGAGCTGGTCGTACGGGACGCGGATCTCGTTGCCCTGCTCGGCCGCGTCACGAAGCGGGACGAGGCAGGTGTCGCCGGCGATGCCGGCCGTGCTCAGCAGTGCCCATCCAGGCTCATCGGTCTCGGAGTCATAGTAGATCTCGACGATCGAGCCAATTTTGTTGCCGTCGTTGTCAAGGACGGCCAGACCCCTCCACCTGCGCACGGCCTCAAATGCCGGCATCACGGCCCCCCTCGCGTTCTGGTGCCTGCCCCTGACTGGAGCAGCACGCGACTATCCCCACGCCGGATGTTACCGAGGAGCGGCGGGCGATGGACAGTCTACTTTGAGGACCATGACCGAATAGCGCGTGTATTGTCTCCAAGAGTTGCGATCGTTGCGCAACACCCAGGGCGCAGTTCACTACCATCGCGCCATTAATCGGGCTAATCGGCCGACAACACCCGCCCACTTTGTGCGGCTTCGCCCACGTCCTGGGCCGCCCCTCCGGGTTCGCACGGCTCAGGCTGCCCGTCAGGCTCGCACGGCTCCGGCTCACAGGACCCGCCGCGCGCTTGCCCTCCCGCCTCCCTCGCGGCGGCGGTGACCCTGCCGAGCGCGACGCCGACCACCTCCGCCTCGGCCTCGCCGAGGTAGCCGGCGAAGTGCTCCTGGATGCCACGCAGGTGGACGGGCGCGGCCTTCCGCAGCGCCATCCGGCCCTGGTCGGTGAGCACCGCGAAGGCGCCGCGCCGGTCGTCCAGACTCCGCTCCCGGCACACCAGCCCGGCGGCGGCCATCCGGTCGACCAGCCGCGACAGCCCACTCTTGGAGAGCAGCACCGAGCGCGCCAGCTCCCGCATCCGGAGGCGCCCGCCGGGCGCGCCCGCCAGCTTCAGCAGCACCTCGTACTGGCTGAGCGGCAGCCCGCACGCGCGCTCCAGCTCCTGTTCCAGCAGCTCGACCACGGCGGCATGCGCCTCCAGCAACGAGCGCCAGGCGGCCATCCGAAGGTCGTCAGGTCGTACAGGCATGCGCCAATAGTAGAGACACGCTCCAGACCACGTTCGGGCTGTCTTAGCGTGGCAATCGGGCGAGTTTTGGGGCGCATCCGAATTTAGGGTTCAAGTTTTTGGCGGAGGCATACCGATGAATAGCCCGATCCCCTCAAAGGACTTGCAAGGAGGCAATGTGTCGAGGGATGCAATGCAGCTCATCAAGGCCGACCGCAAGAAGCTGGAAAGCCTCTTCAAGCAGTACGAGAAGACCAGCGCGGGCGACCTGGAGGCGCGCGAGCGCCTGGTCAGCGAGATGACCCAGCAGGTCAGCAAGATCGTCTCGCTCAAAGCGCAGACCGTCTACCCGCCGATGCAGGCGAAGCTCAGCCGGCGTGGACGCGAAATGGTCCTGCAGGCCGTCGAGCAGCAGCAGATCGCCAAGCGCATGCTCGGCGAGCTGTCCAAGATGCGCCCACAGGACGCGCGCTTCAACGCCAAAGTCCACGTGCTGATGGAGAACCTCCGCCAGCACCTCAAGTTCGAGGAGTCAAAGCTCATGCCGCAGGCCAAGAAGACGCTCAGCAGCCGCACCCGCAAGGAGATGGGCAAGCAGATGGAGAAGGAGACCAAGATGCAGCCCGCCAAGCCGGCCGCCAAGGCGTCCGCCAAGGCCGCGACCAAGCCAGCCGCCAAGCGCACCACCGCCTCGGTCAGCAAGACCCGGTCGGTCAGCAAGGCCAAGCCGGCGGCGCGCAAGTCCGCCAGCACCCGGCCTGCCGCCAAGCCGATGAGCAAGACGGCCAAGCCGGCCGCCAAGCGCACCATGAAGTCCGCCGCGAAGCCGGCCGCGAAGCGGACCGCCAGCACGAGCCGCACCATGAAGTCCGCGGCGAAGCCGGCCGCCAAGCGGACCACCGCCAAGGCGACCACCCGCTCCATGGCCAAGCCGGCCGCCAAGCGGACCACGAGCAGCCGCACCACCAGCCGCACCGTCAAGTCGGCTGCCAAGCCCGCGGCGAAGCGCACCACCAGCCGCACCACGGCCAAGTCCATGAGCAAGTCCATGGCGAAGCCGGCCGCGAAGCGCACCACCGCCAAGGCGGCCACCCGCTCCATGGCCAAGCCGGCCGCCAAGCGGACCGTCAAGGTCAGCAGCCGCTCGACCGCCAAGCCGGTGGCGAAGTCGTCGGCGAAGCCGACCGCGAAGCGCATGGTCAAGCGGACCACCGCCAAGGCGGCCGCCCGGCCGGCCATGCGGAAGACGGCCATGGCGGCCCGCAAGACCGCCCGGCCGACCGCCAAGCGCACGACCAGGCGCACCGGCACGCGGAAGCTCGCGCGGGTCGCCTGACGCAGCCGCACCGCATCGAACGGGCCGCTCCAAAAGGGGCGGCCCGTTCGGCGTTTCCGCAGGTCCACGAACCGAATTTACCTGCGGGTTGTTTGCTTCTCCGAGCAGCGGTTAGCCGACTCCCGACCAAGAAAAGTGTCCTGGGAAGGGGTAACCGGGTGCGTGTGCTCGGCGTCAACGGCGTCTTCCACGACCCGGCGGCCGCGCTGGTTGTCGACGGCCGGATCGTGGCGGCTGCCGAGGAGGAGCGCTTCAGCCGCCGCAAGCACGGCAAGCCCGCGGTGCCCTTCTCCACCTGGGAGCTGCCGGAGCGGGCGGCTGCCTGGTGCCTGGCGGAGGCGGGGCTCGCACCCGAGGATCTGGACGCGGTCGCGTATTCGTATGATCCCGGGTTGGCGCCGTCGGGCGGTGGGGATGTGACCGCTGACGGCTGGGAGGGCCTGCGGACGCTGTACGCGCGGCGGGCGCCGTTGTTTCTGCGCAGTGTGCTGCCTGGGCTCGACCCGGCGTGTATCCGTTTCGTACCGCACCATGTTGCCCATGCCGCCTCGGCGTATCTGGCGGCACCGTGGCCGGACTCCAGTGTGCTGGTGCTCGACGGCCGCGGCGAGCGGGCTTCGCATCTGGCCGGACGGGCAGCCGGTGGGAGCCTGGAGATCCTCAGGGCGCAGGCGCTGCCCCACTCGCTCGGGATTCTCTATGAGGAGGTCACCGCCCACCTCGGCTTCACGCGCGCCTCCGACGAGTACAAGGTGATGGCGCTCGCCGCCTACGGGAAGCCTGCCTTCCTGCGGGAGTTCCGCGAGGCGGTGCGGGCGGACGGCGACGGCGGCTTCCGGGTCGCGCCGATCGAGCTGGACACCCTGGCGAAGCGGCGGGCCAGCGAGGCTGAGGAGCTCGCGGAGGAGCATGCCGATCTGGCTGCCAGTCTCCAGACCCGGCTGGAGGAGGTCCTGCTGGAGCTGGCCGGCTGGCTGCACCGCCAGACCGGCGATTCCACCTTGACGATGGCCGGCGGCGTCGCCCTCAACTGTGTCGCCAACTCGCGCCTGGCCGCTGAGGGCCCGTTCGAGCGGATCTGGGTGCAGCCGGCGGCTGGCGACGCGGGCACCGCGCTCGGTGCGGCGTTGTGGGTCGCGGCGGCCGGCGGGGACCAGGTGGAGCCGATGCGGACGGCTGCCCTTGGCCCCGGCTGGGGCGACGACGCGCTGGAGGCCTGGCTGGTCCGCGCGAACCTGCCGTATGAGCGGCCGGCTGATCTGGCCGACGCGGTCGCTCGGGCGCTCGCCGCCGATGCGGTGGTGGCGTGGTTCCAGGGACGCAGCGAGTACGGGCCACGTGCGCTTGGGCACCGCAGCCTTCTGGCGAACCCGGCGCATGCCGCGAACCTGGAGCGCCTCAACGATGTGAAGGGCCGCGAGCAGTTCCGGCCGGTCGCCCCGATGGTGCTGGCCGAGCGTGCCCCGGCGATCTTCGAGGGTCCCCTGCCGAGCCCGTACATGCTCTTCACCCACCGGGTGCGGCCCGCGTGGCGTGAGCGGATCCCGGCGGTGGTGCATGTCGACGGCAGCGCTCGCATCCAGACAGTCGACCGGGCGGAGGAGCCGCTGGTCGCCCGGCTGCTTGACGCGGTCGAGCGCCGTACCGGTGTGCCGGTGGCGGTCAATACCAGCCTGAACACCGCCGGCCGGCCGATGGTGGACGACCCGCGCGACGCGCTGGAGTGCTTCGGTTCGGCCCCGGTGGACGTGCTCGCGCTGGGACCGTTCCTGGTGCGCCGTGCGAACTTCGCGAGGCCGTGACGATGACCGGCTTCGACCTGGTCGTCCCCACGCTGGGCCGGCCGTCGCTGCGGGCGCTGCTCGGCGCGCTCGGTTCGGCCGCGGCCGCGGGTGGTCCGCTGCCCGGCCGGCTGTTGCTGGTCGATGACCGGCGGCAGCCGGAGGCGCCGTTGCCGCTTGCCGAGCT
>DASWDC010000291.1:0-3346 GCA_036395655.1 Actinomycetota bacterium
TTGTCGCCGGTCGCCATCACCGTGGACTTCGCAGCTCCAGCTCCCTTGGGAGCCGCCTGGGAGTTTGCTGGGAACGTGCCAGCGTTGCCGGGACGAGCACCCAACCACTTGGGCGCCCCCGGTGGGGTTCAGGGGAGGCGCAGGAGGCGGGCGGCGTTGCCCTGGCCGATATCCTGGCGCGGTCGGCGGGATCGAGGGGGAGGGCGTCGAACCAGGCGGCGCCGGCGTCGGGGTTTTCGTAGGGGTAGTCGACCGAGAACATCACGCGATCGACGCCCAGCTCGGCGATGGCGGCTTCCAGGGCGCGGGTGTGGAAGAAGCCCGAAGTCGTCACGTGGAAGTTGCGGTGGAAGTAGTGCGAGGGCGGCTGCGAGATCGCCTCAGACTGCGGGCCGCGGGCGTCGCGGGCCCAGCACTGGTCGAAGCGCCCGATCGCGTACGGGAGCATCTCGCCGAGGTGGCCGAGGATCATGGTCAGCTGCGGGTGGCGCTCGAACACGCCGCTGACGATCAGGCGGAGGGCGTGGCCTCCGGTCTCGACGCCGAAGCCCCAGGCGGCGCTGGCCATCGCCCGGTAGCCCTCGTAAATCCGCTGCTGGTCCGTCGGGGCGAACCTGGGGTGGAGGTAGACCGGGACCGAGAGGTCGACGGCCGCCGCCCAGAACGGCTCGAAGCGCGGGTCGTCATAGTACAGCGCCTCGGTGACGGTGAAGCCGCTGCCGCTGACGTTCTGGAAACCGTTCAGGTGGGCGCCGAGGAAGCCGAGGTCGGCCACGGCACGGCGCAGCTCGGCGGCGGCGCTGTCACCGTCGTGCATCGGGATCGCTGCGAAGGCGGCGAAGCGGCTGGGGTGGCGGGCGACCAGCTCGGCGAGGCCGTCGTTCAGCTCCCGGGCGAGGGCGGCGGCGCGGCCGGGGTCCGGCTCGGCCTGGACGCCCGTGATCGAGTGCGAGAGGACACTGGTGGCGATGCCGTTGCGGTCCATCGCCTCCAGGCGCAGGTCCTCGGTGTCGAGGAGGCGCTTGACGATGTTGGCGTCGATGGCGCGGTGGCCCTCGTCGAGCTGCCCCTCGGACAGGTAGTGCTCCTCCAGGGCGATCTTGTCCCGCATCATGCTCCCTTCTCAGGCTCGGAGATCTTCCGCAGGCGGCGGGCCACCGGGATGGGCGCGGCCTCGGGTGGCCCCTCGACCAGCTGGTTGCTGATCGTGCCCAGGCCCTCGACGGTCATCGTCACCACGTCGCCGGCCCGCAGCGGCGGCGGGTCCTGGCGGCCGTTGCGGCCCCACAGCTCGGCCAGCGCGCCGCCGGAACAGGTACCCGAGGCGATCACGTCCCCGGCGCGGACCCAGGCGCCGCGGGCGGCGTAGGCGACCAGTTCCTCGAACGACCAGGCCATGTTGGAGAGGCGGTCGGCGCCCCGTTCAACGCCGTTGACCGCGACGCGCATGGCGAGGTCGAGGCGGTCGCCACGGCGCCAGGGCTCCAGCTCGTCGGGGGTGACCAGCCAGGGGCCGAGGGTGGTGGCGAAGTCCTTGCCCTTGGCGGGGCCGAGGCCCATGCGCATCTCCCAGGCCTGGAGGTCCCTGGCGGACCAGTCGTTGACGATCAGGTAGCCGGCGATGTGGTCGCGGGCCTGTTCGGGGGTCAGGTCGCGGCCGTCGCGGCCGAGCACGCCGCCGACTTCCAGCTCGTAGTCCATCAGCTTGGCCCCGGGCGGGATCGGCACGGGCGCCCCGCTGCCGATCGCCGAGTGGGGGTTCATGAACAGGAAGGTCGGTGCCTCGTGCCAGCGCTCGGGGACCGACGCCCTGCCCTCGACCGCCTTGGTCACGCCCTCGACGTGGCGCTCGAAGGAGACGAAGTCGCGCAGGCTCGCGGGACGCAGCGGCGGGAGCAGGCGCACCTCGCCGAGCGGGACGGCCGCTCCGGCGTCCGGCGCCACGCCCTCCACCTGGGTGCCGGCACCGGTCCCGGCCAGCAACTCCAGGAGGGTGACCCCGACCGGCAGCGGGCGGACGCCACCGCCGTCATCGGTGACGAGGCCGAGCCGCTCGACCCCGTCATGCTCGAACGCGGCGATCCGCATGCCGGCCGCGCCTCAGACGTCGAGGGTCTGGTAGAAGGCGCGCTCGCGATGCTCCAGCGCGGGGATCGCCTTGCCGAAGCCGAGGCGCTTGAAGTGCTCGGACTCGGCGTGGGCCTTGTAGCCGTCCTCGTCGTCGTAGAGCTCGAAGATGTGGAAGACCCGCGGCTCGGCGGGGTCCTGGTAGGGCTGGTAGAAGCGGCAGGCGGACTCCTGGCGGGAGATCGGCGCCAGCTCGGTCAGAGCCTCCAGCACGACGGCTTCGGAGCCTTGCTGCGCCGTCCAGGTGGCGAGCACGACGTAGGGCATGGCAGATCCTTTCGTGGGAGTTACGCGGTCCCGGCGGCTCTGAGTCCCGGCACGACCTCCTTGACGAACAGCTCCAGGGAGCGGTGTGCCTTGGCGTAGGGCAGGTGCGGCATGGTGAACAGCCCGTCGAGGATCTCCCAGCCGATCGCCTGCCGCGACTCGCGCAGCTGCCGCAGGACCGTGGCCGGTCCTCCCCAGAACTCCGGGCGCGGCGGCGCCTCCGCCTCAGCGAGTGCCATGTGCAATGCGGTCGCCCCGCCGAAGGATGTCCCAGTCAGGGTGTAGCCTCCGTCGATCCCGGCCGCCGCCACCGCCAGGCGCATGGTCGCTGCCAGTTCGTCGAAGCTCGCGGTCCGCGAGTTCTGGGGTGATGCGCCGAACCCGGGCAGCTCGAAGGCGACCACCCGGTGGTGCCCAGCCAGCAGGTCGTGGGCGCTGGTCAGGTGAAGGCCGCCGGCGCCGTGGAGGTAGACGAGGGGCGGGCCCCACCCCGCCTCGAGCACGCGGAGGTCGAAGCCGTCCGCGCTGACGCGACGCTCACTGAAGGTCACTCGGGCTCCTCGGCGGGGCAGGGAAGGGGTGGCGGGTGGGACATCAGGCGGTCGTTGGGCACCTGCCGCGCGTGACATCGTAAAATATCACCCACTCTTGTGCAGTACGTCGCCGCTGGCGACCGGGAGGCACTGATGGCCCTGGCAGGCGATCTGAATCTCCTGCGCCCGGTCTTCGACCCGGGATCGGTGCGGCGCACCTTCACGGTGGTCCTGTCCGACTACGCGCTCACCGTCCTTGGCGAGCCGCTGCTCGGGATCGTCGGCGCCAGCGCGCCGTGCATCCGCATCGACTTCCGGGCGATCCCCGACGACCTGGACCTCGACGGCATGGACCGGCTGCTGCTGCGCCGCGACCTGGTGATCGGGCCGGTCGGGCACGGGATCACCGGCAACGGCGA